>JAICMB010000206.1 GCA_025929455.1 Bryobacteraceae bacterium
CTGCTCGCGCGGCTGCTTAAAGAGCGCGGCCTTCAAACCGCCATCCTCACCCGCGGCTATCGACGCGCCTCCACCGAAGATCTCGTCATCGAGCCCGGCGGCAACGCGCCGATCGAGCAGACCGGCGACGAAGCGCGCGTGTTCATCGCATCGCGGCTCGCCACTGTCGGCATTGGCGCCGACCGCTGGCGCGTGGGGAAGCTCGTTGAAGAGCACGCGCGTCCCGATATTTTCCTGCTCGACGACGGTTTCCAGCATCGCCGCCTCAAGCGCGATCTCGACATCGTTCTCATCGACGCGCTCGATCCCTTCGCGGGCGGCGTCTTTCCGCTGGGCCGGCTGCGCGAACCGTTCTCCGCGCTGGCCCGCGCCGATGTCATCGTGCTCACGCGCTGTGAACCGGAGCGGCAATACCGTGGCCTTTCAGCACGCATTCGCTGCATAAATAAGACCGCGCCCATCATTCGAGCGCGCGTTAAACCCGGCGACTGGATTGCCGCCGCCACGGGCGAGCGAGTGGCTAATCTCGATCTGCCGGCGGTCGCGTTCTGCGGCATCGGCAACCCGGACGCGTTTCTCGTGAGCCTGCGCGAGAAAGGCATCGCGCCGGTCGCGACGCGCATTTTCCGCGACCATCATAAATATACGGCCGCCGATCTCGCCGCCTTACAAGAGCTCGCCCGGGGCGCGGTGCTCGTTACGACGCAAAAAGACATCATGAATCTGCCGCATGCCGCGCCGCCCGGCATTTACTGGCTCGAATCCACCATGGAGCTGCTCGACGAATACACGCCGCCCGGAATCGGTGTAGCGTATAAATAATGCGCACTCGTATTCTGCTCTGCTCCGCGCTGGTGCTTGGAGTTGCGGGCCTGCTCTATTCGCAGCAGGAGACTCCGCGGAAAAAGAAGCTGCTCGCCATCGGCGAGGTCAAAGGTTTCGAGCACGACTCCGTCTCGCACGCGCTCGCCACCATCGAGCGCATGGGCCAGGAGTCGGGACTATACGACACCTACATCCGCACCGATAGCGAACTCTTGACCAAGCAGCCCATCAAAGGCGGCCATTCGAACGCGAAAAACCTGAACTACTTCGACGCCGTCCTGTTCTATACCACCGGCGAGCTCGACATGACGGACCAGCAGAAGAAGGACTTCCTATCGTTCATCCACGATGACGGCAAAGGCTTCATCGGCGTCCACAGCGCCATCGACACGTTCTATAAATGGCCCGAGTATGGCGAGATGACCGGCGCATATTTCAACGAGCACCCCTGGGGCGTGTTCGAGGCGCCCGTCATCGTCGAAGATCACAACTTCCCCGCGATGAAACCGTTTCCACCCTCGTTTACGTTCAAGGATGAGATTTATCAGGTGAAGGATTTCTCGCGCGACAAGGTCGACGTGCTGGCGCGCCTCGATCAGAGCAAGCTCGATCTGAAGAACCCGCGCGTGCACCGCACCGACGGCGATTTCCCGGTCGCCTGGGCGAAGAATTACGGCAAGGGCCGCGTCTTCTACTGCACCTTCGGCCACCGTCCCGAAAGCTGGGACCGCAAAGACGTGCAGCAGATGTATCTCGAAGCCATCAAGTGGGCCATGGGCATGACCGACGCGAAGATCGCCCCGCACGAAATGCGCTCGGCGCAATAATAGTGGGGTGGCCGGCCTTACCGGCTGCCTCTCAGCACCAGCACATGGCAGCGGAGCCGCAAGCGCAAACCCGCAGATCGCAGTGCGGCGGACGAAGCGCAATCGACGGACACATGGCTGCGGCACTGGATCTGTGCGCACTGCGGAGAATCTGACAAGGTGTAGTTACTTTGAACTACTCATATTCCAAGGCCTCTATCAACGATCCGCGGACGGCCGATTCAGCCGGGCCGAGGGCGGACAGGAATGCGACGCCCAGCATGATGGGAACCAGCAGCAGCGCGATCTTAAAGGGATATTCGTATGACAGCGACATGCCCGCGATGTCGCGCGCGGAGAGGTTCAGCTCGCAGTAAAGCTGCATCGCTCCGACGGCCAGGCCGAGCACGAGGCCGACGGCCGCGATCGCGAGCGCTTCGATCCAGATGGTGCCGCGGATTTGATTGCGAAGCCCGCCGACGGCTTGCAGGACCCCGAGTTCGCGGCGGCGGTCCGTGATGGACACTGTGAGCGTATTCACGATGCCAAGCACGGCCACGAGAACAGCGACCGCGATTTGCACGTCAGTAATGCCGAACCATTGATCCGTCAGCTTCAGGATGTAGGCGCGCACTTCGCGATTGGTGAGCACGAACAGCCGCCGGTCACTGCCGAAACGGGTGGTGATCGCGGTTTTCACGGCCTCCTCTGATGCACCGGGCGCGAGATACACGCGAAACACATTGACGGTCGTATCGCGCCAGCGGCTGATATACAGGCGGCGATCGATGAGCACTGCGCCCTGCTGATCGGAGTAATCCTTCACGATTCCGGCGATGGGCAGGCGCAGAATTCCCGTGGGCGTCGGGACATCGACGTTGTCCCACAACTTATAGCCATGCAGGATCGCGAAGTTTTCGCTGGCGAGCAGAGCCTTGCCGGCGCCGGCCAGCGCGTACATCTGTTTCGTGTCACCTGCCACGGGCGGCAGCGTGGCATGCCGCTCGAGCGCGGATATGTCGGCCGCCACGAACATGACCGGCGTGCCGCGAATCAGGACGCGCGCGTCGCGGACACCTTGTACTGCCGCGATGCCGGGGATCGCGCGCAACTGATCCAGCATCTCGCCCGGAAACAGGAAGCTGCGCGACGTTAAGCTTTGCGACGGCGAGACGAACAGGTCGGGGTTGAGCGCGATGCGCATCCATTGATAGATGGAATCGTAGGCGGCGCGCGATAAACCACCGAGCGAAATCACCAGCGCGAGCGAGAGCATAAGCGCGGCAACGGCTCCGGAAGTGCGGCGTGGCGCCTGCAGCAGACTATCGGCGGCTAGCGTGCCTTCGACGGGCCTGACGCCGCGCAGCAGAGGCCGCAGCGCGCGCACCACCAGCGACGACAGCATCGGTGTGAGAAACACGGCCGCAGCGATGCACAACAGATCGCCCGCGTAAAACAGCGGCCGCCATAGGGACCCCGTCAGAATGCCGGCGATGCCCGCGCCCGCGCAGGCCAGCGCCGCAATGGTGCGCACGCGGTTTTCTTTCGCGCCGATCTGCTGGTACTTTCCTTTTTGCAGCGCGGCGACCGGTTCGACGCGCGATGCATTGCGTGCGGGAAACCACGCGGCGAGGATGCTCGTCAAGACGCCGGCCGCCATCGCGCCCGCCAGCATCCACGGATTGGCCGCAAGCTCGTCGGCTTTCTCGGCAATGCCGTACATCTCGCCCATGTACGCGCCGAGATACGCGGTCATGGCGCGCGCGATCAGCATTCCCGCGCCGAGGCCGCCCAGCGATCCGATGATGCCCGCCGCCGCGCCCTCCGTGAGAAACAGCGCGCGAATCTGCCCGCGCGTGGCGCCGAGCGCGCGCAGAATCCCGATCTCGCTGCGCCGCTGCGCCACGGCGATCTGGAATGTGTTGTAGATGATGAACATTCCGATGAACAGGGCGAAGGCGCTGCTGATGCTGGCCGTGAGCGAGAACACGCGCGACATGGCGTCGAACTGTTCGGCGCGCGCGGAGGGCTGCTCCACCTGGAAACCCGGGCCGAGCCGCGCTTCAAGCTTCCGCTGGACATCTTCCACGCGCACGCCCTCGCGCACCGCGAGATCGATGCGGTCGAACTTGCGGCCGCGGCCGAAGACTTTCTGCGCGGCGTAGATGTCCATAATGGCGAGATTGCCTCCGTAGGCGCTCGCGAGACCGCCGGGCTTCATGAGGCCGCGCACCGTGAACGTGCGCGGGCCGTCCATCGTCCGCATCGGGATCTTGCTGCCGGAGTGCAGGCCGTTGCGGGCTGCGAACGCTTCGGTGACGATGATGGAGTCGGGCTGCGCGAGAAACACCAGCGGGTCGTCGACGACCTCGCCTTCGGTGCTGTCCATGTCGTAGTCGCGCAGGCCGCGATCGCCGGTCATGTCCACGCCGAGGATCAGCAGGTTGCCTTGCCCGGGCAGCCCGGTGCCGGTGATGGCTTCTATGACGGGCACGGCGACGCGAACGTCCGGCAACTCCCGCACGCGCTCGAGCACGGTTTCATCGAACCCGGTTTCGCCGGCGCTGATCTGCAGTTGTGTGGCGCCCGCGACGCGATCGACCGTTTGATGGAATGCGTAGACGACGGACTGATTCGCCGTGTGCATGCCGACGAAAACGGCGACACCCAGCACAATGCCGAGCGCGGTAAGCAGCGTTCGCACAAGGTGCCGGCGGACATACGGCCAGCTGATGAGGCGCAGCAGGATCACGTGCGCGCCTGCAAGACTCCGGCGCGATCTTCCACGATGCATCCGTCACGCAGGGCGATGACCCGCTCACAGCTTTCGGCAACGCGTTGGTCGTGCGTAACGATCAGCACCGTGGAGCCCAGGCGAGCGTGAAGGTCGCGAATGAGCGCGAGGATTTCATCACCGGTTTGCGAATCGAGGTTGCCGGTAGGCTCGTCGGCGAGCAGAATCGGCGGATAGACCGACAGCGCGCGGGCGATGGCGACGCGCTGCCGCTCGCCGCCGGAGAGCTCGTCGGGCAGATGATCCATGCGCTCGCCGAGCTGCACCAGGCCCAGCAGCTCACGCGCGCGCTCGTGTACTTTCTTGCGCGGCCATCCGCGCAGGTGCAGCGGTATGGAAACGTTCTCCAGGCACGATAGCGTCGGCAGCAGATTGAAAAATTGAAATACGAAGCCGATTTTGTCGCGGCGCACGCGCGTGAGCTCGTTGTCGGAGAGGCCGCTGAGAGCGCGCCCGTCGATTTCGACTTCGCCGGACGTCGCAAGATCGAGCCCGCCGATCAGGTTCAGCAGCGTCGATTTTCCCGAGCCCGACGGTCCCACGATGGCCGCCATTTCGCCTGCGGAAACACTCAGGTCCACGTCTTTGAGCGCGGTGACCTGGCGTTTGCCTTCGTAGATTTTGGAGACGCCGCAGAGATGAACCACTAAATAGTTATGATGACGTATTGCGCGCAAACGACGCACGGTTGCGAGTCGGCATCGATACGGGAGGCACGTTTACCGACTTCATTGTGCTGCGCGAAACGGGGCGCATTGAGACGTTCAAGCTGCCGTCGAATCCAACCGATCCGGCTTCCGTAATTTTGGACGGATTGCGTCGCGCGGCAGGTACCGCGCGGGCCGACGTTGTGCATGGCAGCACGGTAGCCACGAACGCGCTTCTGGAACGCAAGGGCGCGCGGACGGCGCTGGTGACAACCGCGGGTTTCGAAGACGTCATCGAAATCGGACGTCAGAACCGCGCGGAGTTGTACAATCTGACGCCCTCGCCGCGGCGGGTACTCGTCGATCGTGCGCTGCGCTTCGGCGTCGATGAGCGCGCGTATTTCGATGGAACGATCGCGCGCGCGCCAGGCGAAGCGGAATTGCGCCGCTTGCGCGAGCAACTTGAGGCGTCGGGGGTCGAATCGGTCGCCATCTGCTTCCTGCATGCTTATCGCGTGCATACAAACGAAGCGGCCGTTGCCGAAGCGCTGCGCGGAATCGGATACGTCTGCACGTCGCACGAAGTCTCGCCCGAGTTCCGCGAATATGAGCGCACCTCGACGACGGCGGTGAACGCGTCTGTCGGGCCGTTGATGGAGCGCTATCTCACGGCGCTCGCGCGCGATTGTCCGCACCGCATTTCGGTAATGCAATCGAACGGCGGCTTTCTCGATGCCGCGACGGCCGGGCGCAACGCCGTGCGGACGCTGTTGTCGGGTCCGGCCGGCGGCGTCATCGGCGCACTCGGCACGGCGCGGTTATGCGGGTTTACGCGCGTCCTCGGGTTCGATATGGGCGGCACGTCGACGGATGTGAGTCTCTGTGATGGCGCGCCGCGCGAGACCACCGAGGCCTACATCGACGGCCTGCCGGTACGCGTTCCGATGCTCGACATGCACACGGTGGGCGCGGGCGGCGGATCGATTGCGCGCGTGGATGAAGGCGGCCTGCTGCGTGTGGGACCGGAAAGCGCCGGCGCCGTTCCGGGTCCGGCTTGTTACGGCGCGGGCGAGCAGGCGACCGTAACGGACGCGCACGTCGTGCTGGGTCGTATTGCGGCGGACCAGCTTGTGGGCGGCGAGTTGCAACTCCACATCGAGCGCGCCTTCGATGCCATCGCGCGCGTGGGCGATCCGCTGGGCCTGTCCGCGGACGCGGC
>JAICMB010000157.1 GCA_025929455.1 Bryobacteraceae bacterium
CCGATGCGGCTTGCGATTACGGGGACTGCGGCCGCCATGGCCAACAATGCGGCGGAACCGAGTCCCTCACTTTCGCTGATGTAGAGGAACGCGGCGGCGCGGCCGAGATCGCGAGTGAGGCTGGCGGAAAAGTGCACGGGCGCGCCGGCGGTGGCGGAGGCGCGTTCGATCAGGGCGCGGCACTTGCCGGGATCGGCGGAATCGAGCGCAACGATTTCGCCGGGGCCGCTATGGCCGGCTGTATCGGGAATTGGCACGCCGTCGTAGACGACCGAAATTTTGTGCGGCGGAACACCGGCAGCGCGCAGGAGCGCAGCAACGTATTCGGATACCGCGAGGAAGCGTGCGGCGCGGCGGTATTTCCAGCGCGACGTGATGCCGCGTTTGGGGGGAAACGCGACGCGGCGGGAGACGACGAGCGGGCGGCGCAGCAACAGGCCAAGCGTGTGGGCGCGCGCATCGTGCGCGTGGATGAGGTCGGCGCGATGCGAGAGCTTCAGTGCGTTGACCAAAGTTAGCGGGAGCGCGCGGTGGCGCTGAGCAACAGCGGCCTGCAACAGGCCGGACGTGGGTGGCGCGAGCAACGTCGAGGATACGCCGGCGCCGGTGAGGCCGCGCATGAGGTAGTGGACTTGCCACTGACCGCCGCGCATTTCGTGGCCGGTGTCGATGTGGAGAACGTTCACGCGCGCATAAGGAGCTAACGCCGCGGCATCATGTAGCGCGCTTTGGCGTATTTCACGAAGTTGTACATGGAGGCCATGTGTGCGATGGCGAGTCCTTCGACGCCATCGAGGAAACCGCGCTTGAGCACGTACGTGCGAAAAAACGTCCAGGGCGGGTCGAAAATCATTTGCCGCCATCCGATGGGGATTTTTTGGGCGATGAGCTGTTCGGCCGCGAGGGTGGTGTAGCGGTCCATGGTCTTGAGATGTTCGGACAGCGAGCTGCACGTGAAGTGAAGGATGTTGGATTTCAGGTGACCGATGGGGCCGTCGACCTCGACGGATTCGTGCACGAAGTCGCCGACCCAGCGCGCTTTTTTGCGATTGAACAGGCGCACTTTGCGGTCGGGATACCAGCCGGAGTGCAGAATCCAGCGGCCCAGGTATTGGGCGAGGCGCGGCATCGTGTAAGCGTCGTAACGCGCACCGTTCTTTTTGATTTGCCAGATCTCGCCCTCGAGCGCTTCGCTGAGCGATTCGTCGGCATCGAGCGAGAGGACCCAGTCGTGTTCCGCGTGTTCGGACGCGAAGTTTTTCTGGCTGGAGAAGCCGGCCCAGGGATTTTCGAGCACGCGTGCGCCGAGGTTGGCCGCGATTTCACAGGTGCGGTCGGTAGAGCCGCTGTCGATCACGACGATTTCGTCGCAACAGCGAAGGCTTTCGATCACACGGGAAATGTTGCGTTCCTCGTTGAACGTGATGATGGTGGCCGAAATTTTCAGCACGCCGCGTAAATACATTATAGAGAGCGGCGGTGGCTGACCGCGCGTGTGGTGTTCTGGAGCGGCGGGGGACGGCGAGGCGCCGGTGCGACGGTTACAAGGGCGATGGCGGCCAATGAGGGTCTGGAGACCCGCTGTAAGCGTGCGTAGCCGCCGCTACAAGTTTCGTCTGCAACCCGGGCATGGGCAGCCGGCAGGACCGGCCGCCCCACTGGAATCTGCGTGCGCTTGGGAACTTGTGAGGTCTTGTGACACACCGAAGCCGACCCGCAACTAGCGCCAGCCGATTTCTTTGAGGAAGTTGGGGTCTTCGCGCCAGGAGGGGCGCACTTTCACGTAGAGCTCCAGGAAGATTTTGCGGCTGAGGAGGGGTTCGAGTTCTTTGCGAGCGGCGGTTCCGATGCGCTTGAGCATGTCTCCTTTGCGGCCGATCATGATAGCTTTCTGGCCTTCGCGCTCGACGTAAATGGTTGCTCCGATGCGGAGGAGTGATGACGTGTCCTCCCATACGTCGACCAGAACGGCGACAGAATGCGGCACTTCCTGGCGGGTTTCCCGCAGGATTTTTTCACGGATGTACTCGGCCGCCAGAAAGCGTTCCGGTTGATCGGTGATGTGGTCCGGCGGGAAGAGCGGCGGGTCTTCGGGCAATCGCGACACGATGGCGGCGGTAAGCGCGTCGAGGCCCTCGCGGCGCAGAGCGGAGATGGGAACATAGTCGGCGAACTCACGGCGTGTTTTCCAGTTTTCGATGCGCGGCAGGATGAGGCGCTTGTCCTCGAGGCGGTCGATTTTGGTGAGCACGAGGATGGTGGGCGTGTCCACGCGCGCAAGAATGTCGAGGACCTGATCGTCGGGCGCGAACGTGCGCGTGCAGTCGTCGAGAAAAAGTAGGACATCGCGGTCTTCGAGCGCGGCGTGCACTTCGTCCATCATGCGCCGGTTGAGGAGGGATTCGGCAGCGTCGTGTATGCCGGGGGTGTCGATGAAGACGATCTGCGCGTCAGGTAGCGTGAGGACGCCTTGTACCGACGTGCGGGTGGTTTGCGGTTTATCGGAGACGATGGCGAGTTTCTCGCCGACTAGCGCGTTGAGGAGAGTGGATTTACCGGCGTTGGGGCGGCCGAGGATGGAAACGAAACCGGAGTGGTGGGGCAAGCTTTATGGTAGTGCGCTGGTAGCTTGGCGGTGTCAATACTCTTGTGTAAACCGCTGTTCTCGATTGTCATGACCCGCGCAGCGAAGCCCTGCGCCGCGCTGTTTGCGGCGCGTTTAGGGCATAGCGGAGCGGGCCATGACAATAGCGGCCGGCTTGCTCTCGCCATGCCCGCGCAGCTCATGCGGCGGCTCCCAACGCTGCTCGCAGGCGTTCGCCCCACACAATCTCGAACCGGTTCAGCGCCTGGCGCCATTACTGCACCGTCTCCCATTTCGCCAAGGCGTTCCGCAACGCCAGATACAGCAGTTTCAGCGCACTCTCTTCGTTTGGAACGACGCGGCGCGATATTTTCGCGGACCCGGAAGCCCTGAGCAGAAGCTTGAAATGTCGCCGGCGGCTGACCCGGTTTTGGCACGCTTGTGAGATCATCACGAATTGGCGCGCTTCGTATTCGTCATATGGGTTGTTGCCGCCGGCGTTATGGCGGCGCAGAACGCCGATGTCGAGGTCGGCAGGGGCGTGTTCCGCATTTACTGCTCGCCATGCCACGGCATCAGCGCGCGAGGCGGTAAGGGACCGGATCTGACCCGCGGGCTGCTCGCGTCGGGCGTGCATGACGATGCGATTTTCCGTGTGATCGCTGACGGCGTCAGCGGTACCGAGATGGAAGCATTCGGCGGCACTCTCAGCGACGACAGTATCCGGAGGACGATCGCGTTTCTGCGTTCGCTGCAGGCGCAGAGTGGAGCGGAGCGCATCCCGGGAGATGCTGCGGCGGGCGAGCAGGTGTTCTGGGACAAGGGTCGGTGCGGCGGGTGCCACCGTGTGGGATCCAAGGGCGGCGGGGCCGGGCCGGACCTGAGCCGGATCGGCCGGCAGCGCAGCGCCGATTATCTCCGCACCTCAATCATCGATCCCAACACCGACATTACACCGGGTTATCGGACGGTGATGATTGTCACTCGCGATGGTAAGCGGATCAGCGGCCTGGAACGCGGGTTGGACAACTTCACGGTGCAACTCACGACTCTTTCGGGGCGGTTCTATTCATTCGAACGCGACAAGGTAGCGTCTGTCACGCACGAGAGGCGGTCGCTGATGCCGTCGTACAAAGACAGCCTGAGCGGCGCGGAGTTGCAGAACCTGGTGGCGTACCTCGCGGGATTGAGCGGGGTCGAGGGAAGCCGGTGAAGAAACTCTGCGCGGTCCTGGCCTGGTGCTGCACAGTTGTTTTAGCGGCGGACACGACGTGGGTTCGCTACGGCGGCGATTATGCCGGCACGCGGTACAGCCCGCTGGCGCAGATCAATACCGCGAATGTCGCGCGGCTGGCGCCGAGGTGGATTGCTCAGACCGGCTTTTCGGGCGTGATGGAAACCACGCCGCTGGTTGATAGCGGACTGATGTTCGTAACCGGCGGGTCGAACGCGGCGGTGGCGCTTGATGTGCGAACTGGTAAAACGATGTGGCGGTATTCGCATACGCCGCCGCGCGGCCTGAACCTGTGCTGCGGGGAACCGAACCGCGGCTTTGCCCTGCACGGTTCGACGGTGATTAAGGTGAATATCGAGAATCACCTGGCAGCGCTGGACGCCAAATCCGGCGCGGTGCTGTGGGATACGCAGATCGCGGATTACCGGAAGGGCTACACCGGAACCTCGGCGCCGCTGGTGGTGAAAGACATGGTGGTGATTGGAACGGGCGGCGGCGAGTTCGGAATTCGCGGCTTCGTGGACGCGTACGACGTCAAGACCGGCAAGCGCCTGTGGCGGTTCGACACGGTCCCCGGGCCGGAAGATCCGGTTGCCGGGAAGACGTGGGACGGCGATTCGTGGCAGCGCGGCGGCGGCTCGACGTGGATCACGGGCACCTACGATCCGGAACTGAACCTGGTGTACTGGGGCACCGGGAATCCCGGCCCGGACATGAACGGCGACCTGCGGAGGGGAGACAACCTGTACACCTGCAGCGTTGTCGCGCTGGATGCGGACAGCGGGAAACTGCGGTGGCATTTTCAGTTCACGCCGCACGACACGCACGACTGGGATGCTGTCGCCGATCCGGTGCTGGTGGATTTGCGCGTGGAGGGTCGCGACGTGAAGGCGCTGATGCAGGCCAACCGGAACGGGTACTTCTATGTGCTGGACCGTACGACCGGGAAATTCCTGCTGGCGAGTCCTTACACGAAGATTTCGTGGGCAAACGGCATTGGTGTAGACGGCAGGCCGAAACTGGTGAAGGGGCAGGAGCCGTCGGAGGAGGGCACGCGGGTATGTCCGGGGATGCCGGGAGGACATAACTGGCAGCCTACGGCGTACAGCGCGCAGACGGGGCTGTTTTACTTCCAATCGACGGACGGCTGCCAGACCTACTACAAGACGCGGCACGGTTTTGTCGAAGGGCAATGGTTTCAGCTCAGCACGACGGACGACATACACGGAGAGCCCGCGGCCGGATCGCTGGTGGCGATGGATGCGGCGGCGGGAACGGTGCGGTGGCGCGCGGAGATGCTGAGCACGCCGACAGCGGGGTTGCTGGCGACGGCGGGCGGGCTGGTGTTTGCCGGCGACGGGTACGGGTATGCAATGGCGCTGGATGCACAGAGTGGCAAGGTGCTGTGGAAGTTCTATACCGGCGGGCCGGTGCGGGGTTCGTTTGTCACGTACACGGTCGACGGGAAGCAGTATGTGGCGGTGGCGGCGGGGACTAGCGTGATTGCGTTCGGTTTGGAGTGACGGTGGGCGGGTATAGGGGCCTAACCTCCGGGTCGCGTTCCGCAGTACAGGCTCTCAGCCAAAAGCTGTTGAATGCGGAAGGCATGAGTAGCCGCAAACCAAGGGTCGAGGTACGGCAGATATTCACGCTGCACCTGATTTGTAAGAGCGAAAAAGTCGCACTGGTGATAGCCGCGACACTGGGCCGCGCCGCAGCGGCAATACCAGTATTCGCCTCCGATGGCGTTAACAGCGTAATCGACGAGTAATTCTTCCCCCGCGGCAACGTCGCGTTTCGTCAAAATGAATCGCTCCCGGCAGGCAGAGTAGACGTAACAGTTCGGATGGCAGGAATGGTTGACGTAACACTCCGGTGACTGCATCAGAACGACCGTACCGTCCGGTAGAAAATCCTGGTGAGTTAGTGATTCGCCGTCTCCAGTCCTAAGCGGATGAACGCTGTCAACGACGCGCGAGTCATCAATGCGTAGGACGACCGTTCCACGGCCGAACGTCTCCAGAGCGAATACGCCGCGGCCCTGAATGGCGGACGAGAGGACGGCGATACGCGGGGAGTCTAAGTTTTGCACTGCCTGGCTTTGACGAGAATACACTGTCATTGGTCAACGCGCAAAGTGCCGGGCGCTTTTCAAGCAGGTGCGTTATCCTGAGAGAAATTCGCCGATTCCCGCGATTTCTCCCGCGCTATGTCCCAATTTGAATACGCAACACCCGGCGGCATACGCGTTCGCCGCACCTCCACCAAAGTCCCTTTTGCGCGCGGGCTGGAGAGCATCCGGCGGCAGCTTGACTCGCAGCACGGAATCTATCTTTCCTCCGGCTACGAATATCCGGGACGCTACTCGCGCTGGGACATTGCATCCGTGTGTCCGCCTCTCGAGATTACCGGGCGCGGGCGGGATGTGCACATACGGCCGCTGAACGCGCGCGGCGAAGCGCTAACACGGATGCTGCACGCGGTGCTTGAAGGTCATCCGCACTTTGAGAGCTGCACGCTTGACGGCGGCGCGATCGCGATTCGTTTACATCCGCTACCGCGCATTTTTCCCGAAGAGCAGCGCAGTAAGCAGCCGTCCGTGTTTTCGCTGCTGCGCGCGCTGGTGCAAGAGCTCGGGAACCCTCAGGATTCGCGTCTCGCGCTGGTCGGCGCGTTCGGCTACGACCTGCTGTTTCAGTTCGAGCCCATTCCGCTCCGGCTGCCGCGCGAGACGCGCAAAGACCTGCAGCTGTTTCTTTTCGACGACATCATTTACATGGACCGGAAGCGCGAAGTGATCGAGCGCTTCTCCTGGGATTTCGAGCTCGATACGCCTGAAGGCAAATTGAGCACGCGCGGACTGGAGCGTACCGGCGAACTGGTTCCCAAACAGCCGAAGCGCAAGCCCGCTCCGATCACGTCCGATCACACGCCCGAAGAGTACATGGCGAATGTCGAGACGGTTCGGGAAGGGATGCGGCGGGGCGATTATTACGAAGTCGTTCTGCGCCAGACTTTCCGCACGCCGTATGCCGGCAAGGCATCCGAGCTTTTCGGCCTGATGCAGAAGGCGAATCCGAGCCCTTACGAATTTCTCATCCAGTTCGGCGAAGAGCAACTGGTGGGCGCTTCACCCGAAATGTTTGTGCGGGTGGAAGACGATTTGGTCGAGACCTGCCCGATTGCGGGCACCACGCGCCGCACCGGAGATCCGCTCCAGGATGAGAAGAACATCCGGCGGCTGCTCGAATCCGTCAAAGAAGAATCCGAGCTCACCATGTGTACGGATGTGGACCGCAATGACAAGAGCCGCGTCTGCCGGCCGGGCACCGTTCAGGTGATCGCCCGCCGCCTCATTGAGTCATACACGCATCTGTTCCACACGGTGGATCATGTCGTCGGAAGGCTGCAGCCCGGCTTCGATTCGCTCGATGCGTTTCTGAGCCACATGTGGGCCGTGACGCTGATCGGAGCGCCCAAGAAGGCTGC
>JAICMB010000107.1 GCA_025929455.1 Bryobacteraceae bacterium
CGTGATACCATGGGATTTCCCCTTGATCGAGGTTTCCGCACTGTGGATAGGGCTACCCGCAAAGAATTAAAGAGTGACAAGTTTGTTCTGGAAGTGCAGCATGGCGTGGACTACGTCAGCGAGCACCGCCAGGCTCTGATCCGCTGGAGCGTGGTCGGGGTCGTCGTGCTGCTGGTCGTCGTAGGAATTTACTTCTACACGCGGCACGAGGGCATCGCGCGCGCCGAAGCGTTGCAGAACGCCATGCAGGTGGTGAACGCGCAAGTGGGCGCGCCCAACTCGCCGTACGCGCAAACGTTCCCTACGCAGGCGGATAAGGACAAAGCGGAGATTAAGACCTTCACGGACCTGGCGGCGCGCTATCCGGGCAGCAACGAGGGGGTCATCGCGGAGTTTTACCTGGGCGCGCTCAACTCGGAACAGGGCAACATCGACGCCGCGATCAAGCACTTCAAGGCGGTCGCGGACTCCGACCGGTCCTACTCGACGATCGGCAAGCTGGCGCTGGGACGCCTGTACGCGGCGCAGGGCAATCTGCAGCAGGCCGAGGCGACGGTGCAGTCGGTGATCGATCATCCGAATGCACTGGTATCGAAAGACCAGGCGACCATCGTGCTGGCCGAGATCGTGGGACCGAAAGACCCTGCCAAAGCGCGCAAGCTTCTCGAACCGCTGCGGGCGAGCGACCGCTCTGCCGTAAGCAAGGCCGCGCTGACGGAACTGAGCCAGCTTCCGCAGAAGTGACGGAGCGGCCGCTCCGGCATCTGCGCTTTCCCTCGGACAAGAGCCGCGGACGGCGCTATCCCGAACCGGCGCATCCGTACCGCAACGATTTTCAACGCGACCGCGACCGCCTGATTCACTCCCGCGCCTTTCGGCGGCTGGAGAACAAGACGCAGGTATTCACGGCGGGCATCTCCGATCATTTTCGAAATCGTTTAACGCACACCATTGAAGTGACGCAGATCGCCCGCACAGCGGCGGCGGCGCTGGGTTTGAATGAGGACCTGACTGAAGCGCTGGCGCTGGGCCACGATCTGGGTCACCCCCCGTTCGGGCACGCCGGCGAGGAAGAACTCGACCGCCAGATGCGGCGGTTCGGCGACGCGTTTGAGCACAACCTGCACGCGCTGCGGATTGTCGAGAAGTTCGAACAGCGGTATGCGCGTTTTCCGGGCCTGAATTTGACGTTTGAAGTGCGCGAAGGGATTGCGAAGCACTCGCGGGATTTCGAGCCTGGCGAATCGGCGGAAGCGGACGAATATCTGCCGGGGCTGCGGCCGCCGCTGGAGGCGCAGTTGATCGATCTGGCCGACGAAGCGGCGTATGATACGGCGGATCTCGATGACGCGTATTCGGCAAAGATGTTCGAATTGGCGGACGCTGCAGCCGCGGTTCCGGCGCTGGCGCGAATTTATGAGCGCGTCGTGGGACGTTTCCCGGGCGCGACGGAGCGCGTCGTGTTTTATGAGACCCTCCGTGTGCTGGTGGACGAACTGGTAACCGGACTGATCGCCGGCACGGCACGCGCGTGCGACGACGCGGGCATAGCGGGTTCGGACGCAGTTCGCAGCGCGCCCCGGCTGGCGCGATTCACGGACGAGACCAGCGCAACCAATGCGCGGTTGAAAGCGTTCCTGCGCGAGCGCGTGTATTTCGCCGAGCCACTACAAGCCGAGCGGACGGCCTCCGCGCGACGCGTGGGCAAGCTCTTCCAGTTTTTCCTGCAACATCCGGAAGAGTTGCCGCCCGGCTACGTGGAGGACGAGCGCGGTGAGCCGCTGCACCGCGTGGTATGCGACTACATCGCGGGCATGACGGACGGGTATTTTGAGCGGTGCTACCGGGCGCTGGGCGGGCAACCCGGTATGCTCCGTTAAAAGCGGTACTTCAGGCCGAACTGGATCTGCCGCATGGGCGTTGCCAGCGATGTAATGACCGCGGCGGCGCCGGGACCGTCATCGATGAAATTATCCGGCTGCGCGAAATTCGGGTGATTCAGCATATTGAAAAATTCCGCGCGGAACTCCACGCGCTGTGATTCCGTGAGCGCAAATTCTTTGCGAATAGCGGCGTCCAGGCGATTGAAGCCCGGTCCGATCAGAACATTGCGGCCTGAATTGCCGAAGGTGTAATCCGCGGGAAGCGTGAAGGCGTTCAAGTCAAACCAGTTGTTCGGATCGCGCTGTCCGGACGGCAGGTTGCCGTTCGCAATGCGGTTCGCCCGCACGACGCCCTGATCGCCAGTGTTCGAAGGGTCGTAGCCGAGCAGAGGCGAGAACGGAAAGCCGGCGGCGAGCACGTAGATACCTCCGAGATGCCAACCGCCCAACGCCAGATCGAGCGCGCGATTGTTCGCCAGGTAGCGGCGCCCTTTGCCGAACGGAAGTTCGTAGTCGAAGCTGAAGACCCAGCGCCAGCGCTGGTCGAAATCGGCGAGTCCTTTCTCGGAGCGCAGGTTATAGCTGTTCTGAGGGAACGGCATGGCGCAGCAGATCTCCGGCAGATCGTTGATGGCCTTGCTGTAGGTATACGCACTCAGGAACGACAGCCCGTGCGTGTAGCGTTTCTCAGCCTTGATCTGCAGTGAATTGTACGTCGAATTGCCGCGATTCTGAATGGCGGTGAATGGGCCCCAGTTCGGGTACGGCCGGCGCGACTGCACATCGCCCGGACCCGGAATGGGCACCTGGTTCGGGTCCGTGAGTACCTGTAAGTGTGTACCTTTCGATCCGGCGTATGCAATCTCCACCGAAATGGCGGACGGGAGCGCCTGCTGGATCGCGAAATTCCACTCCTGATAGTAAGGCGTCTTCAGGTGCGTATCGGCGCTCGTGACCGGAGCGTCAACCGCCGCGGCGGGATCGATGGACGGAAAACCTTGGCTGACGGTCAGCAGCGGCGTAATGCCGTCGCTGATGAAAAATGGCTGGTAATAGAACGGCAGGTTGTACGCGAGTTGGAGCGGAGCGGCGGTGCGAATCTCTTGCCCGGAATAGAAAATTCCGTAAGCGCTACGCACGACCGTACGGCTGAACGGGCTCCAGGCGAAACCCACGCGCGGAGAAAAGTTCAGGTGATCCATGTCGACGAGGCCGCGCGACGCGCCGTTTTGACCGGCGACCAGGAGTTGTCCGGTCGCATAGTCGAAGTTGCTCTGCTTGTTGTTCACTTCCTCAATCGGCGAGAAGTGGTCGTACCGGACACCGAGGTTCAGCGTGAGATGGGAGTTTACTTTGAAATCGTCTTGCACGAATCCGCTCGGGACGTGCTGGCGATTACCGAGGTCGAGTAGCGATGCGATGGTGGACGAGGTTGGCAGTCCGAGCAGCTCATCCGCGAGGGAGATGCCGCCGTCGTCGGTAGCCGGGTCCCTGGTGAACTGGCCGGTGAACGTGAACGTGCCGTTAGGAGAAGGCAACTGGAAGATATTGAACTGGCTCCAGCGCATCTCAAAACCGAGTTTGATGGTGTGCCGCCCGCGAATCAGGTTTACGACATCCGTGATCTGCCGCTCCTGGCTCGACAGAATGGTCGGAGCGTAGCTCGGATCGCCGACGCGGCGATAACCGCTCGGCGAGAACAGCGTGATGCCCGTCGTTCCAGGATTAATCGGGACACCGGGCACTCGCAGATCTTCTGGCGGCGCGACGTTGCCGCCCTCCGGCACGCCGCGGCGGACGTGCACGTAGTTGAAGCCGAGCCGCAGCTCGTTGATGCTCGTCGGAGTGAACGTGTGGGTGTAGCCGAGCGCGGCGCCCATGGTATCTTCAAAGCCGTTTCCGGTGCTGGAGCCCCCGCCGTTGGCTAGACCGGGCAGCGGCGCCGGACGAAAATCCGTGCGGCCGCTCATGGACCAGCGGAAGAACAGTTGGTCAACGGTAGACATGTTGTAGTCCCCGCGGAAATCCCCCTGGTCGATGCGGTCGTGCTCAGCGGGGAAAATGACGTAGTTGTTCTTCAGTTTGTCCGCCTGATTGGGAAGCGGGTAGAGCGCCATGATGTTGCTTGCGATCGGATCGATGCGATTCGCGGGGATGATATTGCCGGCAAATGCCGAGCGCGTGCCCGTCACCGGGTCGTACGTCTCGGGATCGTAAATCACCGGGTTGCCCGGACCGGAGAAGTCGCCGGCGCGCTGCGCGGCGGTAGGTACGGACGATACGGAAGGCAGCGGGTTGTGAATGATCGTGCCCTGATAATCGCCGAACCAGAACAACTTGTCGCGCTTGATCGGACCGCCTATGGTGGCCCCAAACTGATTCTGCTGGAACGACGCCTTCTTCGCGGTGGGGTCTTCGAAGTAATCGCGCACATCGAACGCGGAGTTGCGCAGGAACTCGAAAAGACTGCCGTGGTACGAGTTGGTGCCGGACTTGATAATGGCGTTGATGACCGCGCCGCCGCTGCGTCCGCACTCGGCAGAGTAGGAGTTGGTCTGGATCTTGAACTCCTGGATCGCGTCCACGTGGGTGCGGAGCACCACGCCGCCGTTATCGTTGGAGTTGTTGTCGATGCCATCGAGCAGGAAGTTATTCAGCGTGCCGCGCGCGCCATTCGCAACGAAGCTATCCTGGCCGCCGGTGCTGGCGCCGCCGGTGTTGCCATTGGTGCCCGCCGCGGTCTCCACTACTCCGGTCGTTAGCGTCGCGAGCTGGATGTAGTCGCGGCCGTTGAGCGGAAGCTCCGTCATTACATTCGACGTGATCACGGTACCGAGCGAGGAGGTTTCGCTTTGGATCGGCGGGGCTTCGGCGGTAACGAGGACGTTTTCGCTGACCTGGCCGATCTGCATATCGAACTCGATGCGCAGCCGCTCCTGCACCTGCACTCTGATGTTCTCCCGAGTCGAGGAGCGGAACCCGGGAGCGGCGGTCGTGATGTTGTACGTGCCGACGTGCAGAGGTGGCGAGGTGTAATCGCCATTCGCGTCCGAGTGGACCACGGTGGTCGCGTTGGTGTTCGTTTGCGTGATCGTGACCGTTGCCGACGGCACTGCCGCGCCGGCCGGGTCGTGAATGGTTCCGGTGATGGTACCGGTATCAACCTGCGCGAACAGGGGGATGGCCGGCATCAGGCATAACAACAAAAGTCGTTTTGTCATCGGTAACACTCGATTTTTTTAATTTTGCTTGCGACTACGAGACGGTTTGGATGAGTATAGCATTCATGGAACTAGGAAAGGTCGGACGGCGTGGGTTCTTGAGTGCAATGGCCGGTGCCGGAGTTGCATCGGCGGCGATTTCGAACACCGGACCGGCTGCCCACAACTGGGACGGCTACGATTTCGGATGCGCCCCGGCATCGGCGGACCGTCTGGACCAGGGTCCGTTCAGCATCCAGCAGGACGAGGGCTGGCGGACTCTCGCGACCACCACGCCGTCGAGCGCGCATATCCGCAATTACGGGCTCGGGCTGGTCGGCTACACGTGGGAGGAGAACGGCCCGTCCATCCCGGTACGCAAAGGACAGGAGACGCTCGCGCACGCGGTGGAGAAGATGGCGAGCCTGCCGTTCGTTGATGTGCTGTACATTCGCTGCGACTGGCGCGACGTGCAGTCTCGCCCCGGGCGTCTGGACATGAACCCCGTGTTCGAGTTGACGCGGGGCGCGGCGCAACGGCACGGCCTGCGGTTCGCGTTTCGCATCCAACTTTCAAATCCCGAGTTCGAGCCGCAACAGATCGCCATGCCGGCATTTTTGCGGGACAAGGTGCCGCTGGTGAAAATCGGAAAGAAAGCGCGCCACGGCCGCGATGTGGAGTTCGTCGAACCGCGCTACGATCACCCGGAATTTCAGCACGCGTTTCGTGAGCTGAACGAATTGCTTGCGGCGAAGTTCGATGGCGATCTGCTGCTGGAGTGGATGGATCTGATGCAGTACGGATTCTGGGGCGAGGGTCACACCAGCGAGTTGCCGAATCCCTTTCCGGATTATCTGACGGCGCAGCGCACGTTCCTGGCAATGACGCGCCTGCAGTTGGCAACGTGGAAGAAGACGCCGCTCGCCGCGAATACCGAGCCGGACATCAGCTCAGTCGGAAACACGGAGGTGTTGGACTTGGCGGTGCGCTCCGGCTGCTGGCTGAGGTCGGACAGCATCATCACTGAAGAGCCGATCCAAATAGAAGAACTCGGCAATCGTCCGCCGTGGCTGGCGGCTGTCATGGAGGACGGTGGACTCCGGCATTACGACGTCGCGCGCATTCCTGTAGACGCCGCGGGCGTCAACCTGCGCGAGAACGCCCTGTTGCACGTGCTGGATTTGGGGGCGAACTACTGGTCGTTATGGACCGAGGCGGACAATCTGGTGCGCTACAACGAGCGCTACCCCGACGGATTTCGCGCGCTGCAGAGACGCATGGGTTACCGTGTGCGGCCGGCGTGGATTTGGCAACGCAAGCGATACGGCGCGATGGAGTTAATCGTTGGCGTGGCAAACGATGGTGTCGCGGGAGTACCCGGCGTGCTGAGGCTAACGGCGGCGTCGGCGGACGGACGGATGCGGGTGAGCGGGTCGCTCGATGGCGGACATCCCCACGCGGGCAAGGTGCGGCAGGCTTCGCTGATACTGCCGAAGGAAGCGGAAGGTGCGGAGGTGCGCATCAGCGCTGAGTTAGAGACCAAGGGCGGCGTGCGGCGGCCGGTGCAGTGGGCCTGCGCGCAGCCGCTAGCACCGGATGGGTTCCTGACCGTGCACATCGAACCCGCCGGAGCGCGCGGCTGGCTGAAGGGGGTGTGAGTTCGCACTCCGCCCGCTCATATCACGTCCGCAAAACTCTTTCGCAACTTGTGCTTGCGAACCATGCGTCAGCACGAATCCCAGGATTTGCGCGAGGTCGCGCATGAACACGCCCGGCGCCGAAAGCAACCAGCACAGCCCGAGCGTGAACGGGAATTGCGGCACCGATAACACCGGCAACCATAGCGCGGTCGCGGGTACGCCGCCGCGCAACACAAGCAGCAGAACCAGAAAAACGCCGAGCGCGAACAGTTCCGTCACGATGCCCAACTCGCGTATTTCACCGGTAGCGCCTTCACCGGGAACACCAGCTTCTTCACGAAATCACGGTGTTCCGCGATCAATCCGGGAGAGCGCCCCGCGCCCTCGCGCGCGAAGACCACGTGGTATCGACGCTGAAATCGTACAACTTTGAGTCGCGCGTGGTTCCGGTACAGGAGATCGGTCCTTTCGAATCTGCGGGCGCTTACGTATTTCTGGAACCGCGCTCTGTGTGCGCCGGTGTTGGACACGCGGCGCGGCGAGGTGTATGGCGGCCTGTACGACGACACGCTGGAGCCGCTGCGGCCGGAGTCCGTGGGCAGATTCGCGGATTGGTTGTCCTCGCTGCCCGAGGGACGGAACTGATCGCAACGGATGCGGCGCCGTTCCGCGCGCTGGCGCCGGACGTCACGGTTGCCGCACGCGCGCTACCGGGGACCGTTGGTGTGATGCCGAGATGCTGTTGCGAGCGGGCGCGCCGTGCGACCCGGCCGCGCTCGATGCGAATTACGTGCGGCGCTCGGATGCGGAACTGCTGTGGAGCGAGTGACCGCGGGGTGAGCGAGCGCTATCCCGACGGATCTGCGCGTACAGGCGATGCCTAGCGGGTGCCGCGCTCAAAACGGTCCGGTTGCGGCAAAGTTTGACGCGCTACCGCCAGTCCTGCGCCCCGTGCCAGACGCGAAGAATCTGAACGGCTTCCGGCTGCGTCAGCCGGTAAACGACGACATAGGGTGAAATCACGAGTTCCCGCGTTCCCTGTTCGATGCCGGGCCTGCCGGTGTGCGGATGTCACCGCATGTCTTGGATGGCCTCGTATATTCTGCGGCACACGCGATTGGCGGTGGCGAGATTGCGCTGCTGCTCAATGCGCTGGGAAATGGTTTTGAGGTTCTGAAGAGCTCTTTGCGTCCAGCGAACCTGCATTAGGAGCGTTCCCGCTCCTCCAGCCACAGACGCACTTCCTCATCATCAACAAGCTCGCCCCGGTCGGCTTCTGCAATACCGTCACGCACAGCAGCGCGGAATTTCGCCTGCTGTTCCAGAACGCGGGCTATCGTCTCTTCCACTACCTGCGCGGCGTCCTTGCCTTCGCTCGCGGCAAACTGCTTAAGCTGCGCTTCCTGTTCCGGTGTGAAATGCACTTCCATGACGCCTTCAGGGTAGAGGGCGCAGCCGGTTCTGTCAATGGCGCCGGATGTCGATGGCGCCGGATGTCGATGCTCCCCGGCGACGGCTCAGATCACGTCCGCAAAACTCTTCCGCAACTTGTGGAAGATTGCGAACCCCGTGATGAACACCGCCGCGGCTAGCAGGAACAGAGCCGCGAGCGGTCCCGCCGCAGGCGCGTGGCCTTGTAACAGAACATCGCGGTACGCGCGAACCAGCACGAACAGCGGATTTTTCGTCAGCAGCGGCATCAACGCCGGCGGCAGACTGCTCTCCGGATAGCAGATCGGAGTCACGAAGAACCACAGCGTCAGCACGAATCCCGTAATCTGCGCGAGGTCGCGCACGAACACACCGAGCGCCGCAAGCAGCCAGCACAGCCCGAGCGTGAACAGCAATTGCGGCACCAATAACACCGGCAACCATAGCGCCGTCGCGGGTACGCCGCCGCGCAACGCAAGCAGCAGAACCAGAAAAACGCCGAGCGCGAACAGTTCCGTCACGATGCCCGACACGGCGTAATTCACCGGCAGCGTCTCCACCGGGAACACCAGCTTCTTCACGAAATTGCGGTGCTCTATGATCGAGGCGGGAGAGCGCCCCGCCGCCTCGCTGAACGCCAGCCACGGCAGCATTCCGGCCAGAAAATACAGCACGAACCCCGACGACGAGGTGTCTTCGCCGAAGCGCGCGCGCAGCACCACGCCGAACACAAACCAGTACGTCAGCATCAACAGCAA
>JAICMB010000085.1 GCA_025929455.1 Bryobacteraceae bacterium
GGGAGAGCTGGTCGGACTGATAGTCGCAAGTCCGCCGGGTGAGGCGATCACCGTGCGGTGACCTTTCAGCACGACATAGCAACCGTGCTGCTGGGCAACCGAGCGCGCGACGGCGACGCGGTCGGCTTGCACGCTGCCGGTCGAGAGGCTCGCAATGCGGCTCATTTCACCCGGATGCGGCGTGAGCACGCGCGGGGCTGACGCGGCGAAAGATGAACCGGCAAGTGCGTTCAGGGCGTCGGCATCGACAACCATGGGCAGCGGGCATTCCGCATATAGGCGGCGGACTACTTGCACGGTTTCGGGATCCGTTCCAATACCGGGGCCGATGGCGAGCACGGTTTTATGTGTCGCGGCTTTGTTGATGACGTCGAGCGCGCGCGCGGCGATCGCGCCGTCCGCAGTTTCTGGCAGCGGAGTTGTCATTAGTTCCGGCGCATACGAGGCGACCGCGGACAGTGCGGATTCGGCGGTCGCGATAGTCACCAGACCGGCGCCCGCCCGCAGCGCGCCCATACCGGACATGGCGGCTGCGCCGGTTTTGCCGCGCGCGCCGGCGGCGACGAGCACGTGGCCGTAGAGGCCTTTGTTCGACTCGAGAACGCGCGGTCCGAACAGATCGCGGAACGCTTCCGGCTGCGATAGCGCAAGGTTTATGGCGGCATCGTGCTCCCATAACGAGGCGGGCGAGCCGACCGCCGCGACACGCAATGCGCCGCAGTGCTCGGCCGCGGGCGAAAGCACGTGGCAGGGTTTCGGCGCGGTGAACGTGACCGTGTAATCGGCGTCGACCACATCGCCTTGGAGCGCGCCGGTGTCGGTCTGCATGCCGGACGGCAGGTCAACGGCCACAACCTTCGCGTTGGGAAAACCCTTGTTGATGCGACGAATCCAATCGGCGGCAGCGCCGGTCGCGGGACCATGCACTCCCGTGCCGAGCAGCGCATCGATCACGATCGTGGCGCGATCCATCTCGGGCCTAATGGCGGTTTCGATGGGGCAGCCGCAGGCGCGAAGCATGCGGACGTTTTCGGCGGCGTCGCCGCGCAGCTCGCTGGGGTCGACGAGCAGCGCGACATACAATGAGCGCGGGCGCAGGTGGATGCACAACTGCCGCGCGACCACCATGCCGTCGCCACCGTTGTTGCCTTTGCCGCACAGCACGGCGATACGGTGCTGGCTTAATGGTGCGAAGCGCTCGGCAAGAAACTCGGCAACGCGGTGGCCCGCATTCTCCATGAGCACGATGCCCGGGATGCCAAGCTCGATGGTGCGCCTGTCCACCTCGCGCACCTGTGCGGCGGTGAGGACCTTCACGGCGCAGGCTCCAGCATGTACTCAGAATCGCATGGAGCGGGTGAGCCACACTCGCCTCCGGTTATCGCGCGAGTACAACTTCCTTGCGGACGCGCTCACCGGCCCGGAGCGTAATCCGACCCAGCGGCATTGTCTTGTATCCGTAATCCGAAGCCCACAGCATGTACGTACCGGGGCGCACGCCGGTGAACGAGTACGTGCCGTCGGCCCGCACTTCGGCGATGGCCATTTCGCCTCGAATCACTTCCCGCGCGACGACGGTTGCATACTGCAACGGGGTACCCTGCTGATCGAGAACGCTTCCCTGGACGTAGCCGCTACCCGTAGAGATCGGGACGATGCTGAACGTCATCAGAAGGGTCAGCGTGAGCGCGCCGGCCGCGAGGGAGAGGTGCTTCCTGTCGGGCGCATGCCAAGCGGTGGGATGATTCGCAACCATACCAGCAGTCTCCTTCTATCTGCTGCACCCTCAGGTGCACGTCTTCTGCCACCTGGCAGGCATGTCCAGCAAGGGATTTAGTGCATGCGGCTGCGCGAATACACGCAGAGCGGTCGAAATTGACGCAGGTTGCACTACACCGAGCGGCCTACTGCACGGAGTTGATGTACGCGATCAGATCGGACATCTGCTGCGCACTGGTGAAGCGCGGCCACGCGATGTTGGTTTGTTGCATACGCTGGTACATTGTCGGACCGTGCTGCCAGAGGACCGAAATGATCGTAATTTCGGTCAGAGGCCGGCCGCGGCCGGCGAGTCGCACGGCGCCATTCTGTCCGCCGGCATGGCAGTCTGCGCAGCGCTTCTGCGCAAATACACGTTGACCACGCGCGGCGTCGCCGCCGGAGCTGATGAATTGCCGCAACCACAGATAGCTCAGTAGCTCATTCATCTCTTCTTGTGAAAGAACGGGCGGCGTTTGCGCCATGCGCGGCGCGTGATTCCACATCTCTACCGCGATGCCGGTCAGAGTTTGATTATGCAGGCGATTTTCGAGCGCCAGGGCGCCGCTGTGGCAGTTGGCGCACCCTTTGGACTGGAAGACCTCTGCGCCGTTCTGTCCACTTCCGAACGAAAATACTGCAGGGTGGTTGCGCGTCTCGGGCAGATTGCGGAGATACACGAGCATATCACCGAGATTCTGCGTCGTGAGCTGCGGCCATGCGAGGTTGCGGCGCGCGAACGCTTCGCGCATGCGTGCGGCGTGATTCCACATCTGGCGCACGATGGCAATGGGATGTCCAAGCGACTCCCACTGCGCCACCGGCGGCGCATTCTCTGCCACCGATGTGGTAATTCCGTGACAATCGGCGCAATGTTTGTTTTCGAAGGCAAGCTTGCCGCGTCCGGCATCGGCCGGCGCGTCGAAGAACCGCCTGGAGTAGAAGAACGCGAACAGGTCCGCCGCATCCTGCGGAGATAACGACGGTTTCGCCATGCCGGTTTTCTCCATCGCGGTCCACATCGTCGGCGCATGGTTCCACATCGTACTGGCGAGCAGGGCCGGTGTGAAGTTGCGGTCGATACGTTTGCCCAAATCGGGCGCGGCGGTCCCACCCTTTCCGTTAATGCTGTGGCACTGGACGCAGTGCTCGGCCTCGAAGACGCGCGCGCCGCGGTCGCTGTCGCCCGGCAGCAATGGCGTCTCGGCCGCCATGCAGGCGAATGCGGCGCCGAAGACGATGACTGGAAGTGCTCTCATAACTGAGTCCTAGCGCGTGAGTCGCAGCCCGGTCGTAATAAGATGCGCGCGAAAGCCTTCGTACATGTAGAAGTTCTCGCCGAAGCCGTAGTAGCGCCATTCGGCGGTCCAGTATACATGTTTGTAGAGAGGCGCGACTGCGCGAATGTAAGGTTGGTAATACCGCGTGGGCCGGCTGCCATTCGAGATGAACAACGATCCACCGAGCGTGAGCTTTCCCGTCATGCCGGCATGCCTCGGCAAGTTCAGGTCCACAAGTGCGCTGGCGATGTGAGCGTTGTCGCGATAAATGTAACGCTCGGGCGTCAAAAACTGCGGGACCAGATACGTGATCGCTGAGTCAACCGCGCTGCGCGTGTAATCGCCCAGAATGCTGACGTACTTGCTGCCGTTCGGTGTCCACATCAATGAAAGCGAACTCTGCCGCGCATCGAAACTATAATCGACGCCGGGATCCGGATTGCGGTTGTGCAGATACGAGAAATCCGCCGAGGCGCTGAGATTCGTGGTGGCCTGGTAACGCGCGCGCGCGTGCAGCCGCTGGTAATCGCGCAGGCTGGTGCGGAAGTAGTCGTGCTCGCTGGAGGCGCCTTCAAAATCGACACTTGTACTGAGCTTCTGCACGGGCCGGAACGACACACCGGCCAGTCCGGTGTTGCGCGCCAGTTGCCCGGACTCGAGCGGACCAAACGCGCTGAGCAACGCGGGCGTGCGCACGTCGGCATCGCCCCACTCACGGCGATAGCCTCCGCGCAGAGTCAAGCGCGGCAACACGTCAAAAAGAACATTCACTTCTTCGCGGTTATAGTTCAACGTCAGGCGGTCCGCCGCGGGGCCGCCTTGCGTGACGGCTAGAGCGCCCGCCACGAAATACTGATCAGTCAAAGCCGCGGCGGAGGCGTTATGCATGCGGTCCGTCGTAAACGATTCCAGGATGCGGAGACGGTGAAACGGCCGGATCTCGGTGCCAAAATCGGCCGTCACGTGCGGAAGTTTGGCGGTGCCCGTTGCCAGCTCGCTCTGCCCGTTGTAGAACAGCAGCGCGCTCAACAGCACGAAGTTGCCCTGCGCGTCCTGTGTAAATCGGACATCGTTTTCGGGCTGGCTGTAAAGGAACTGGCCGGACAGATCGATCCAGGAGAAAGGATTGGCGGTCACCAACACACGCGTGAAAAGGCTGTGGCCGGTGATGTCATACGCATCGAGAATACTGGTCGCTTCGAGTGTCTGCCCCAAATAGGTTGCACGGCGGTTGCCGAGGTTGGCGAGATTGCTGCCGCCCAATTGTTCGCTGTCGCCGTACGTGGTGCCGCCCTGTTCTGCGGTCGCGTGAAAACGATTCAGCTCGATACGAAGCCCTCCGCGGTACGACCGCTGCGCGTTGTCGATGCGTAACGGCGCGGGATATTCGTTCACGTCGAGGACAAGATTGGCGACGCCGTGCCCCTGATCGGAGTCGCTGTCAAACGCAAAGAATGGAATGAGACGCTTGCCGGGCCGCAGGTCGAGGTTGAAATCGGCAAGCCGGCGGCGCAGATCAAAGGCGCGCTCGTTCAACACCAGACCGTTCAGTGAAAGCAGCGGGTCTGCGAACGACGGCAGGTCGTTGAAGTACGCGAAAGAGCGGTAATCGAACGTCAGATCGTAAAGGCCGAGCCGGCGAGCACCCACGTGCGCAGTGCTGTACGGATCGTCACCCCAGTTGTACCCGCGCACTTCGAGGCGATCGAACAGGCGGTGCTTGGGATCGAGCAGTGTGAAGTCGGCGCCCGTGAGCTTCGGCCCTTGGTTCAGGCCGACGATGCTGCGGTAGGCCGGCGTGCTGCCACCCGTCGTAACCCAGCGAAAACCGAAGTCGACCACGCCGGTGAACGCCGGCTCACCCGCGGGGACCGGGTTTGGCGCGTTTTCGGACGCGGCCGGCGTCGCAGCGGGAACCGGTCCGGGCGGCGCGGACTGCTGCGCCTGCGGCTGCGGTGATGACGATTGCGACGCGGCGGGCGTAGGCGCCTGTTGCGCAGCCAACGGAACGCAGATCGCGAGCATGGCGGCGCCGAGTCTCATCGCAGGAAGAACCTGTTCACATGCGAGCCGTGGATCTTCTGATGACACACGGTGCAGTTCTGAAAAGTCGGCGAACGCAGATCGTGGAAAGCGGGCGGCACTACGCCCAGGCTGTTCCGCGCAACTGTGGACAGCGAAGGAGTCGAGGGCGGCAGCGGCAGGTTCGCGTGGCACTGCAGACAAACGAAGCGCACTTCCTGCCGGATAAGCATGCGCGGATTTGCGGAGCCGTGCGGATCGTGGCAGCTCCAGCAGCCCTCCAGCCGCACCGGTGCGTGTTCAAACGTAAAAGGGCCACGTTTGTCCGCGTGACATTTCAAACAACCCGGTTCGTTCGCTGCAAACGTTTGGCGCATGGGCGGAAGGAGGCTGCCGTGCGGATTGTGGCAGTCGATGCACGACATAGCGCCCTCGGGGAGCCGGTGATGATACGGCCTGTTAAATGATGCCCATTCGGGCGAGTGGCAGCGCGCGCACTGCGCGTTTACGGCTTCGTTGCGCCGCGCCACAATCTTCTCCACGCCCTGGTGCATGAAATGGCAACTCGTACAGGCGACCTGATTCTTTACGTGGCTGCTCTCGATACGTCCGGCGTGCCTGGGCTCGTTTAAGTGACAACGCAGGCACGTGCGGTCGACCTGTTGCGCGGGCATTTTCGCAGGATTACGGATTTCGGCTGCGCTTGCCGTTTCAACGTGTTTACTGCCCGGACCGTGGCAGGACTCGCAAGCGTTGTTTTCAAAACCGCGCCAGGCCTGCTTTTCGACCGAACGATGTGGATTCTGCTTGAAAAAGTTGTTGTAGATTTCTTCGTGACAAGCGCCACACATCTGCGAACCGACATAGGTCGCCGCTTGCGAAGCTTCGGCAGGCGCAGATGCGGACGCGGGCGCGGGTGGCGTTTGCGTCTGCGCACGCGCGAGCGCACACGCCAGGACCGCGGCGGCCGCAATGGCTTCGCACCTGCTCATGCCAAATATCTCCAGTTCGAAGAAAGCTATTTCTTGAACGTGCGAATGTGCGCGATCACATCCTCGATGCCCTTCTTGCCGAGCTTGTTCTCATACGCGGGCATTTTCCCTTTGCCGCGCCCGATGATGTCGAACAACTGTGTGTCAGTCATATTCTGCACCTCGGCAGAGCCAAGGTCGCGCAGCTTGAATGTCTTGCCCATAGCGGTGTTACCGCTGCCGTCCTTGCCGTGGCACGCCGCGCATTGGCGTCCAAAGAGAGTCGCGCCGTTCGCGGCGTTTCCTTGCGCCCAGGCGGGGCACGTTAACAATACTCCAAAAGCGAATACAAAGACTGCTGTTTTCATGATCTTCCTCCCTGCTGAAAGCCGGCCGGCTATTTGGCCTCCGGCGTTGCTGTTGGCGCCAGGCCGAGATCCGAGAGGATCTTCGGCGCGGGTTCGTTATTCGCAATCAAGTTATGACAAGCGTTGCAATCCTGCGTGACGTTCTGCCCGCCCGCGGCAGTGTGACCGCCGTCGTGACAGCGGAAGCATCCCGGAAAGTCCATATGGCCGATGTTGTTCGGATAGGTGCCCCAGGTCACTTTCATGGCGGGGAACACGTTGCCGTTCCAGACGTCGAGTACGGCGCGCGCGGAGCCCCGTACGGCGCTGCGTTGCGCCGCGTAAACCGCCGGATATGCCGCGCGATAGAAGCTTTCAAAGGCAGCGGGAATCTTTGCCGCCGCATCCTCACGCGTGTTGTAGGTGGCCCGCAGAAGTTCCATCGCTTCTTTTTTTGCGAATGGAAGCGACGCCGCGATAGAGCCCTGCGCCATAGCCCTATCGACAGCGTGATCGGGCATCATGAAGGTGTGCGACGGCCGGTTGTGGCAATCGACGCAGTCCATCTCGCGAGATACCAGGCCCGCGGTTTTGGCATTCGCCACCGTGTACGTGGTCACTTTGCCGTTGGGCGCGCGATACTCCACCCAGGGAATGTCCTGGCGCTTCGGATCGGACGCATAACGAATCCGAACGCCGGGTGCGAGGTGCCTTCCATGAATGCCGAGTCCGGTGCTCGCCGCGCCCACGTGCATCATCAGCACCGTTTTTGTGACGGTGTTCTTTTCGTCATCGGCGAAGGTGGTGTCCACCACGAGCTTTTCGGGATTCGGCGTGTCGCGCGCGTGGCAGGATTCGCAGGTTTCGCGCGACGTTCGGAGGTTATGAACGGGCGTCGGGATCGGCCGCGGATAGGTGTTGAATACGGTGTCAACCAACTGTCCGGCACCGACGAATTTGCTACGTACAAACCATTCCGCGCCGGGACCGATATGGCACGCGACGCAGTCGACCTGCGAGTGCCGGGAGCGCTGGTGCGCCACGAATTCCGGCTGCATGACCGTGTGACAGGCCTGGCCGCAAAAAGCGACGGAGTCCATGTAGGTTACGGCGCGGTACGTGAGCTGGCTCGCGATGATGAAATTGAGCACTGTCGTAACCAGCACGAACCCGATCAGCCGGCGCAGTGCCGGATTACTGGCGCTGAGTGCAGCGAACTCGGTCGGCTCTCCGCGCCGCTGGAGCTTCCGTTCCTTCCAGGCGATGCCGATCGGAATCAGGATCAGCCCGCCGAAAAAGAAAATCGGAATTATGAGGAAGGCCAGGATCCCGATGTAGGGATGCGAAGCCTCCCCGGTCAGCGTTACGGGCAACAGGAACAGCCAAAATATGGTGGCGGTCGTAACGATGACCACGCCCGCCAAGCTCACCGCGTTGTTCGTCAAAAAAACCAGCGGAGACAGCTGCCCGCGGCGCAGATACGTCCAGAACTTAGAGCGTCGGGGCATGCACCTTGTCCACGTCGTAAGCGGCGCCGCTGCCATGGCAGACGGAGCACGCCTCGCCAAGAGTGCCGCTCGTCATGGTTGCAGCGTGCGCGGAGGCATCTTTCTGCGTGTGGCACGCCGTGCACGCCGCCGTCGTGGGCGGTGTCGGGTTGATGAAGTCGCGCGGATTGTTTACCGCGATGCGGGTGTCCGGAACCGGCGGAACATTGGACGAATTGACGTGGCACTTGCCGCAATCGGCCAGATTGCCGGGAAAGCGCACGTCGCTGAAATCGTTCTTACTTCCGCGGAAGCCGTAGACGATGAAGGGCGTCATTTGCCCGCCCGCCTCCGCCGTATCGCCGGTGTGCAGCCGGTGAATGAGCACCGGGAAGTCGATGCTCTGCGGCGGATTTTCGCTCGCCGGCCGCTGCGCCGCATCGGTCGCGTTGGGATTATGGCAGAGCAGGCAGTATTGCACGTTCTGCCGGAATCCCCCGTGCGCGGAAATGCGGTAATGGCACGCGTTGCAATCCTGCTGCGCGTGCTCCACCGGGTGTGGAACTACGGGCGAGCCGTCGACCGAGAATGGCAGAAGCTGGTTAAAGCCGACATCCTCAACGGTCTGCGCTTGTACAGTGCCAGCCTGTACCGTAAAGTTCCGGTAACCCTCAATGCCAATCGTGTACGTCCCGGCCGCATCGGACGGAATTGTGGATTTAAAGGCGTACGTGTATGTCCCGGAACTGCCGGTTGCCGCTTTTGCGCTTTCGCTGACCACACTCGCGTAATCGGCCGTTGGTCCGGCCATTACGAGGCTGAGCGATGTCATGTCCGACGGAGCTACTGCATTACCGGAGTTGTCCGTTATGCTGAACGTGACGGTCGGCGCGCTGCCCGCTTTCCCTGAAACGCTGACCAGCTTGAAATTCACGCCCGGCAGCACTCCCGGCGTCCACTGTGGAATCGTGTGCGCGCCGAGAATGGATGCGTCAAAGGGGGCCTGTCCCTGCGGGGTGTGGCATTGCGCGCACTGACTATCGTTCGCCGGAAGACCCCCCGCGTGATTCTGCCCGGTAGCGAAATTCACATGGTCGTGGCAGGCTCCGCACGCGGCACTGCTGGGTTTCGTGAGCCACCAGTTTTTATCGACAGGTGCCGGTTCCCTGCCCTGGCCGGAATCCTGCGCAGCGCTCATGGGGATTACCGTCATTCCGCCGGGTCCCGACGTCGGATCGCCGGTGCCCGGGAATGTGGGAGGTGCAGTCGTGTCGTCCGAGGAAGCGCCGCCGGTAATATTTCCTTTGGCGTCCACATTCAGCGGCCCAGGTGGGGTACCGCCCTGCTGGCCCGCCGTTCCCACCGTGCTCTGGCGCGGATAGGCGCCGGGCTCGTGGCACATCTGGCAGTTCCGAATATCGGCGGGAAACACCACGGTCGAGAAATCGTTGACGCCTTGTTGAAAGCCGATGATCTGGTACGGCGTGCCCGCCTGTACGCTCGGCAGGCTCGATCCCATGTGGATCTTGTGAATCATGACTTTGAAATCGATGCTGTTGCCCGTATCGGGATCGACGGTTTGTACGCCGTTACCACCCGGGTTATGACACATTACGCACAGCGACACCAGGCGCCGCGCTCCGCCATGCGCACCGAGGGGATCGTGACAGCGGTTGCAGTTCGCCGTCGCAACAACATCGTGCGTGTCGGTGATGGAGGATCCGTTCGGCACAAACGTGAAGGTATCGTTCGCATTATTGGTGCCCAGATCGAAATCCGTCAGATTGCGCGA
>JAICMB010000744.1 GCA_025929455.1 Bryobacteraceae bacterium
CCACCATTCCGAAGCGGAGGCACCCGCGGCCGCGACGCTGGCGGCGCCACCGAAGCCGGTCTTCTTTACCGCCGGGGAACTGGCGGTCCTGACCGCGCTCGTCGACATCGTGATCCCGCGCACGGATACGCCGGGCGCCGCCGACGCGCGCGTGCAGTACGCGATCGACCGCGCCGCGTTCGCTAGCGCGCGCACGGCAGACCGCCTCCGCGCCGGACTGAAAACGCTTGCCGCCGATGGCTTCCTCGATAAGGACCAGAGCGCGCGCGTCAAAACGATCGCCAAGCTCAGCGACGAGCGCGATCCGTTTTTCGAGCTGGTCAAAACATTAACGGTCAGCCAGTACTACCGCACGCGCGAGGGCCTGGTGCAGGAGCTCGGCTGGCACGGCAATACCTACCTTGCTCATTTTGAAGGCTGCACCCATCCCGAGCACCAGATCGGAGGCGGCCGCCATGCAGGTTAACCGCAGCCCCGAAGTGCACGACGTTGTTGTCATCGGCAGCGGCGCGGCGGGAGGAATGGCGGCGTGGAATCTCACGCGCCAAGGCGCGAACGTGCTGGTGCTCGATGCCGGCGAGAAATTCGACCGCGCCAAATTTTGGACGCACGTGAAGCCCTGGGAATGGCAGGGGCGTCTCGACCACGGCCAGCATCCGCCGGAGTTTTATGTCACGCAGGACGACGCGCCGTACACGTGGAAGGACGGCAATTACTTCGAGCTCACTCGCGTGTGGGGCCGCGGCGGCAAAACGAATGTCTGGGGCCGCGTATCGCTGCGCTATTCGGATCTGAATCTAACGGAACCATCCGTCGATGGCTGGGAGATCCCCTGGCCTTTCCGCTATCGCGACATCGCGCCGTATTACGACAAGGTGGATCAGCTCATCGGGGTCAACGGCGGTAACGACGATTCGCCGTGGCTTCCGGGCAGCCGTTATCATTTGCCGCCGCCGGCGCCTCGCTGCGGTGAGCGGTTGCTGCAGAAAGCGGCGGACTCTAAAGGTATTCGCATCGTGAACGGCCGGCGCGCGGTCGTAACGAAAACGCACAACGGCCATGCGCCCTGCCATTACTGCGGCGCGTGCGGGCGCGGTTGCGACATCTCCGCTTTTTTCAATGCGTCGGATTATCTTGTCGAGCCGGCGCTCACAACCGGGCGGCTGCGCGTCATCGACAACGCTGTAGTCGCGCGCGTTCTCGTCGGCGACGACGGCCTCGCGAACGGTGTGCAGTACTTCGATCGGCACACCCGCGAAGAACGCACCGTCCGTGCGCGCCGCGTCGTCGTCGGCGCCTCATGCGTGGACTCCACGCGCATTCTGCTGAACTCGCGCTCGCCGCGCTTTCCCAACGGCATCGGCAACGGTAGCGACGTGATCGGGCGCTACCTGTGCGAACAGATCCGCTTCCATATATATGCGTTTATGCCGGAGCTTCTGGGCGGCAAGGTATATAACGACGACGGCATCGGCGGCGAGCACATCTATATGCCGCGTTTCGTTCCGCAAGGCGGCACGAAAGATTTCCTGCGCGGCTACGGCATGCAGTTCTGGGGCTGCGGAGCGCAAGACCAGGCCGCCTGGGGCGCGATGCTCCCAGGCTTCGGCGCCGATCTCAAGGCCACCATTAAACGGCGCTATCCCGCGCTGGTCGCGCTGCATCCGTACGGCGAAACACTCCCACGCGCGACGAATCGCATCTCGGTGGAAGGGACGGCGCAGGATAAGTTCGGCATCCCGATCGCGCGCATCGAGTACGCCGTCAGTGAGAACGAGCACAAAATGGCGGAGTCGATGTACAGAACCTGTGAAGAGATTCTGCACGTCGCGAAGGCCGAGGTGCTGCCTTATAAGCGCGGCAGTCTGGATGTAAACGGGGGCGCCATTCACGAACACGGAACCTGCCGCATGGGAACCGACCCCAAGCGGTCCGCGCTGAACGGCTTTTGCCAGATGCACGAAGTGAAGAACGTTTTTGTGGTCGATGGTTCCGCATTCACAACGGCGAGCGAGAAGAACCCGACGCTGACGATTCTCGCGCTTTCCTGGCGCGCCACGGATTATCTGGCGGGCGAGATGAAGCGCGGCAATGTCTGAACGGGGCCGGTCGCTAC
>JAICMB010000455.1 GCA_025929455.1 Bryobacteraceae bacterium
GGACATGCGGCAAAGCGCTGCATTCTCGCTGCTCGGTCACAAAGGCGATCTCCTGCTGCTGCATTTCCGCGACACATTCGACGACCTCAACCGCGCGGAGCTGCAACTTGCGCAAATGCGGCTGTTCGATTATCTGGAACCACTGCACTCCTTCGTGTCGGTGGTCGAACTCGGCCTTTACGAATCGAGCGTGAAAACTTATGAAGCGTTGGCGGCGCGCGGCCTCGACCCGCACACGCCGGAATGGGACAGTGAGATCGCCCAGGTCTTAGAGCGCCAGCGCGCTGCCATGCGCTCGCGGCTATATCCCGAGATGCCGCCCTATCGCTATATCTCCTTCTACCCGATGGACCGCAAGCGCGGCGAGCAGCGCAATTGGTACTGCATCCCCATGGAAGAGCGCCGGCGCCAGATGCAGGAACACGGCGAAATCGGCCGCCGCTATGCGGGCGAGGTGAAACAGATCATCACGGGCGCCATCGGGTTTGACGATTGGGAATGGGGCGTCGATCTGTTCGCGGACGATCCGCTGGTCTTCAAGCGGCTGATTTACGAAATGCGCTTCGATCAGGTGAGCGCCGAATACGCACTGTTCGGCGAATTTTTCCTGGGCGTGCGCTGCGAGGCTGACGCGCTGCCGGATCTGCTCGGCGGCACCCTCCGGGCGCGTGCATAGCGTCTCACGGCGGCCGGAAATGTTCTCTTGCGCAGCGGCGTCCTACTTCACGGGAGCGCATATCCAATGGCTGATAGCACCAAGGACTATGTTTTCGTTCTGAACGGCTTGATTCAACAGAACAAGGACGCCGAGGAAGGCTTTCATTACGGCGCGGAAAAGTGTGACGACACGCGCATCCGCGGCATTCTGAACGAGTACTCCCGCCAGCGCGCGCAGTTTGCAAGCGACCTGCAGATCGAGGTGGCGCGCATCGGCGGCGAGCCGGAGAAATCGGGTAGTACGGGTGGCGCCATTCATCGCGGCTGGATGGGCTTCAAGACCGCGCTGACGAACCACGACGATCACGCCATCCTCGCGGAAGCCGAGCGGGGCGAAGACGCCATTGTGCGTGCGTATCAGGACGCGCTAGGCAAAGAGTTGCCCGCCGACCTGCGCGCAATCGTGCAGCAGCAGTATCACAAGATCGAGCAGGCGCACAGCGAAATCCGCTCGCTGCGAGACTCTGCAGACCCCGATAAGAATCCATCACTCGCGCAAGATCACGAACTAACCCGTCACTAAGAGCGCTTCCAGTGGGCAGTCAGTCTCTGCCGGATATCTCAGCGCCGCAGCGCGCGCAAATTCGTGGAAATAATCTACTACTACATACCAATTTCTTCGCAGCATGCGCATATTCCGTCGTGGGGCAGGCTGTCAGCCTGCGGCGGGTTGCCAAACCCGCCTCGTCCGCCGCCGCACGACGCCCTGGGCGATTCGACTCTGCAGCGGCCGTGGCGAGACCCAGTTCCTTGTAGCCGGTTCCCGGGTTGACCGTTCGCCACTCCAGACCCGCCTCGCGCGCTGACGCACGATCGCCCAGCGACTTTTCGACCCTGCCCTTCGTCCGCCGACGCTGTACGAGCCGGCCGCGGGCCCACGTATAATAACCCCGAATGCGACGCGCCTTCCCGCTGCTGCTGTTCTGTGCCACAATCGCTCCGGCCCAGGACGGCCAAGCCCTCTTCCAAACACACTGCGCCACTTGCCACAACGAGCATCCCGCCGATCGCACACCTCGCCCCGAGGCCCTTACGTCCCTCACTTCCACCGCCATTGTAAGTGCGCTTACCACCGGCGCGATGCGTGCACAGGGCGCCGCGCTCTCGCCCGCCGAGCGCGTCGTCATCGCACGTTTCCTATCCAAGGTCCCAGACACCGGAGCAACTCCCACCAGCGCCGCGTGCAGCACCAACCCGCCTCTCAGGAGCGCCGCCGGATGGAACGGCTGGGGCGTGGACCTGGCCAACACGCGATTTCAACCGCCCGCGGCAGCCGGCCTCAGCGCGGCCGAAGTGCCTCGCCTGAAACTGCGCTGGGCGTTCGGCGTTCCGAATACCACGACCATGTTGGGGCAACCCACGGTGGCCGGCGGCCGCGTGTTTTTCGGCGCCGCCGATGGAACCGTTTACTCGCTCGATCAGAAAACCGGATGCACACACTGGACGTATAAAGCGGCCGGTTCCGTGCGGTCCGCTATCACCGTAGCGCCGCTTGGCTCGCGGTTCGCCGCGTACTTCGGCGACGTGAAAGCGAACGCATACGCGCTCGACGCATCGACCGGTGCGTTGATCTGGCAAACGCGCCTTGACGATCATCCGGCCGCCCGCGTGACCGGCGCACCGAAGTTGTACGAAGGCCGCTTGTACGTGCCGCTATCGTCGATCGAGGAAGTTTACGCCGGCGGCCCCAAATACGCATGCTGTAAGTTTCGCGGCAGCGTCGTCGCGCTTGATGCTGCAACGGGCCAGCAGGCTTGGAAGGCGTATGCGATTCCCGATCCGCCGGCTGTGACAGGGAAATCGGTAAATGGTGTGGAGCACTGGGGTCCTTCGGGTGCGGCGATCTGGTCCTCGCCGACGATCGATGCGAAGCGGAAATTGCTGTACGTCGGAACCGGCGATCAATACTCCGGCCCCGCCACCGCCTACAGCGACGCCGTCGTGGCGTTCGATCTCGAAACCGGATCGCTGCGCTGGGCCAGGCAGTTGACCAACGGCGATGCCTGGAATTTCGCCTGTTTCATGCCCGACAAGTCGAACTGTCCGGAGAGCCCCGGCGAGGACACCGATTTCGGGTCATCGCCAATCCTGGTCCACGCGGGCCGGCGCGACCTGCTGCTGTGCGGGCAAAAGTCGGGCGTGATGCACGCGCTCGATCCGGCGCGCAAGGGCGCGGTGGTCTGGCAAACGCGCATCGGGCACGGCGGCGCGCTCGGCGGGATCATGTGGGGCTCTGCGAGCGACGGGCGCAACGTGTACGTGCCGCTCTCGGATTACGATGCGAAAAACCCGCTTGGCGGCGGCGGTTTGTTTGCGCTGTCCGTTGACACGGGAGAAGCGGCCTGGCGCACTCCTGCGCCGCATCCGGCGTGCGAGGGCAAGGCGGGCTGCTCGGCCGCGCAGATGGCGCCTGCGTCCGCTATCGGCGGAGTCGTTTTTTCGGGCTCCATGGACGGGCATCTGCGCGCGTATTCGACTGCGGATGGCAGCATTGTCTGGGATTTCGATACGCTGCGGCCGTTCAACACCGTGAATGGCGTCAAAGCCAGCGGCGGCTCATTGAATGCCACGGGCCCAACTATCGCCAACGGCATCGTGCTGGTGAACTCCGGCTACGCGGTCCTCGGCGGTATGCCCGGTAATGTCCTGCTCGCCTTCTCAGCGGAGTAATGTACTACTACACCTCAGTTTCTTCGCAGCACACGCAGATTCCGTCGTGGGGCAGGCTGTCAGCCTGCGGCCGGGTTGCCAAACCCGCCTCGTCCGCCGCCGCACGATGCCCCGGGCTAACCGGCGCGGCCCAGTCGCGTACAGTTTGGTTGCGGCTCCGCTGCTCTGCGGGGCAGGCATCCACGCCTGCTGCGGGGTCTCCAGACCCGCCTCGGCGCGTGCGCACAACGGCGGGCAGGTTTTCGTCCGGCAGCACCCCGATACGAAAAAGCCCCGGCGACCGCAGTGGCTGCCGGGGCGAATTGGATTAACTCGGATGCCGCTCAGAACAATA
>JAICMB010000156.1 GCA_025929455.1 Bryobacteraceae bacterium
ATGTGCGTTCCCGCGGGAGGATGAACGTGAAGCGGACAGCGTTCGCGTCAGCGTCGCATTCGATGGGCCGTTAGCGGGCGTGGTGTGCGTTACGGTGCCGTGGGCGGCGGCCATTTCGTTGGCGGCAGACTTCCTGGGCGCCGTAGACACCGGCGGTGTGACGCGCGACCATACGCGCGAAGTAATGGGCGAAATCGGCAACATGATCTGCGGTGCGACGCTGACCGCGCTTGCCTCGGACTGTCTGTTCCAGCTTGGTCATCCGGAGGTCAGCATGGTATCGGACGGGGCCTGTGTACCGGCGACGCCCGATCTAGCCCGATCCTACAATTTCTGCGGCGACGTGTTTTCGGTGGCGCTGTCGCTGGAGGCGTAAAACATGGGTATACTCGCGGCCGTTACATTCGCCTTCGCCGTCGCTGAGTTGGTCGTGGCCGCCGTGCTGTTGCGCCGGGAACGGCGCTCCGCCAACATTGCACGCGCCGAAGCGCGCGCGAGTAGAACACGTCTGGCCGAGATCGAGAAGTTGGCGCATGTGGGCAACTGGGAGTTTGACGTCCTTGCGAATCGCATCCACTGGTCCGACGAGGTGTTCAATATTTTCGGCTTGCGCGCGGGCGAGCACGAACCGGATTTCGCAGACGTATTGCTGTCCATCGAAGCCGATGACGCGCCGTCGTTCGATCGCGCCATCCAGCATTGCATGGCTACGGGAGATCCGTATTCACTGGACATGCGCATACACACGCCGGATGGAAGCATACGCCACGTACACGCGCAGGGCTCGGCCGTGCGCGACGAGAGCGGCCGCGTGCACCGCTTGCTTGGCACCATCCTCGATATCACGGAGCGGAAGCGGGCGGAATCGCGCCTCGCACGCGAGGCGACTTGCGATGCGCTCACCGGACTTTTCAACCGGCGTTATCTGCTGTCCCGCATGGAAGACGAGATGCGCCTGAGCCGCGAACGCGGCGCGTTCCTGATGCTTTGCATCTGCGATGTCGACGAGTTCAAGCTCATTAACGACACCTTCGGGCATAGCGCCGGGGACGAGGTGCTGCGCCAATTTTCGCGATTGCTGAAGGAATCGGTGCGCAGCGGCGACGTCGTGGGGCGGCTGGGCGGGGACGAGTTCTGCATCATTTTGCCGGGCGCCAGCGCCAGCCAGGCCAAGGCGTGCGTAGAGCGCATCCGCACTCGATTTGAGAACGCGAGCTTCACGTGCCCGTCGGGCTCGCGATACCGTGCTACGGCGACCTTCGGCGTCGCCGGATTTGTATCACCCATGAGCGTGCAACAACTTCTCGATGCCGCAGATGCCGCACTATACGAAGCCAAGCAGAGTGGCCGGAACCGCTGTGCAATTGCATAACATCGCGCCAGGAACTCTGCTTCGAGCGCTAGCTTTTTCGCTCACTGGGGGCGGTACGATGGAAGATATGCATTCTGGTCCCGGCAGGGAGGATCGGAACACGCAGTACGCAGTGGTCAGTTACATTCCGGACCCTCTCGCCGGTTTTCTGGATCGCCTCCGCTGCGAGCTGGTGCCGAACTGTTTCCTTCGTGCCCACATCACTTTGCTGCCGCCACGCTGTCTGACGGTAACTTCCGCGCGCGCGCTCGCCCAGATACACGAGGCCGCTTGCTCCATCAATCCGTTTTACGTCGAACTCGACGACGTGTGCGTGTTTCCGAAAACGGACGTCATTTATATCGGTACCGCCGCCGGATCGCCGGAACTGTCGCAGCTGTACTCGAGGCTACACGCGGGCGTACTGCACGGCGAGCAGCACCATCGCTACGTGCCGCACGTAACGCTCGCGCAAAACCTTCACATCGATGAAGTCGATGAACTTCTGCCCGTTGCGAAACAGCAGTGGGCCGCATGGAAGGGGCCGCGCCGTTTCCGCGTTGAAACGCTTACATTCGTACACAGCGCGAATCATGCGCGCAGTGCGTGGGTCGATGTGGGAGCCGTGCCGCTGACCGCGACCGCGTGTGTCGCCTAAACTCGTTGCGTCTCTATTTGCTGCCGCGGGACTCTTGAACCCGCCGGGCCAGCTTTGCCGCGAGTTTACGCGGCGCCAGACGCGTCGATTCCGCAACCAGCCGGTTTTTCCAGCCCGGAATCACGATATCTTTGCCGGCCATCATCCCATCCACACCGGCCTGCGCAACCGTCCGCGAGTCCATCACGGCCATATTGTGAAATAGGCCCGACTCGTCCATACCCGCATGCTCCACAAACTCGGTGCGCGTCGGGCCGGGACAGAGACAGGTGACCGTAACGCCGGTTCCCTCCAACTCCACTGCAAGCGCTTCCGAAAACGACAGCACGAACGCCTTCGAAGCGTAGTACACGGCCATCAACGGCCCGGGTTGAAACGCGGCCGTCGATGCCACGTTGAGAATGCGGCCGCGCCGCACCGCAACCATCGCCGGCAGCAGCAGTTTCGTAATTGCCAGCGGAGCCGCGATGTTCACCTGCACCATGTCAAGCTCACGATCGAGCGGCGTGTCCTGAAACGGCCCATAGCAGCCGAATCCGGCATTGTTCACGAGTACATCGACCGCGCCGGCACGCTCCGCCACCGCCGCAATCGCGCCGCGATCGAGCAGGTCCGCCGTCAAAATCCGCGCGTTCCCGATCTCATCCGCGAGCGACCGGAGCCGGTCCTCGCGCCGCGCCACCAGCAGACACTCGTACCCGCGCGCGGCCAATAGTCGTGCGATGTCCGCGCCGATGCCGCTGGACGCGCCGATAATGAGTGCGCGCGGCATTCAGTTTTCCACGCGTTGCAGAGTAACGATGGCCTGCGCCTCCGCGGAGCGGCCTTCACCTACGGGCCCGACCTTCTCGGCCGTCTTGAACTTCACCGACACGCGGTCCACCTCGATATCGACCGCCGCAGCCAGACTCTGCCGGATCCGCTCGCGATACGGCTTCAGCTTCGGACGTTCGAGTATGACTGTCGAATCGATGTTCACCAAGCGAAACCCGCGTCCGGCCGCCAGGTCGCGCGCATGCCGCAGGAACACCAGACTGTCGCAACCCTTCCAACGATCGTCCGTATCCGGAAAATGCATGCCGATGTCGCCCAAAGCCGCGGCGCCCAGCAGCGCATCTGTGATCGCGTGCGCGAGCACGTCCGCGTCAGAATGCCCTTCCAGCCCGAATTCGCACTCCACCGCCACCCCGCCCAGCATTAGCGCGCGCCCGGACGCGATGCGGTGAACGTCCCAGCCCTGGCCCATGCGAACTTCAGCAGCGCCCGCGCTCAATCCTCCACCGTCCGCCCCGCCATTTCCTCCGCCAGGAACATGCGCGCCAAGTTCATATCCGACGGCTTGGTGATCTTAATGTTGCGATCGCTCCCGGGCACCACGCTGATTTCAACGGACTCAAGCCGCTCCACCAAGCTCGACTCATCCGTCCCCACAAAGCCATCGCGCGCCGCATTGTCGAACGCCTGCTTCAGCAACTCGCAGCGAAACACCTGCGGCGTCTGCGTCAGGATCAGCTTCTCGCGTGGAATCGTCGCGCGTACCTTGTTGCGCTGCACCTGCTTGACGGTGTCCACCGGCACAATCCCGACGATTGCGGCGCCGGCGGTTTCGGCTTCATCGAAGACGCGCTCCAGAATTTCGTGCTCGATAAACGGGCGCACGGCGTCGTGCACCGCAACCAGTTCGGCGGAATCGGGCACGCTCGCGAGCGCATGCGCGACGGACTCCTGCCGCGATTCGCCACCCTCCACCAGACGCACCGGCTTCGACAATCGCTGGTGCTGTAACTGTTCCTCCACCCAGCCCATGTCTTCGGCGCGCAGCGCGACGACAATTTCGCGTACGCGCGGCGATGCGCCAAATTTGCGGATGGTATGCAGCAGAATCGGCAAGCCTTCGAGCAGCATGAACTGCTTGCGGCTGGTGCCCGCTTTTTCGGGAGACGGCTTGCCCATGCGCGTCCCCAGGCCCGCGGCCGGCAGAATAACCGTAACGTTCATTCGTGGTGTCCGATATCAGCCCGCGGCGCCGGAAGTTTTCGCGTCGCCGGGATTGGTGCCGGCCGAAACCGGATCACGCGCCAGGCGCTCCCGCGTGTCGCCGTGCTGCGGCCGCTCGTGCACGCCGTGAATGCGGTCGTCGAAGCGGCCAAAAATCATTTTACCGGCAGTTGTTTGGAGCACGCTCGTCACCGACACATCGATCGTGCGCGAAATCATCTTTTTGGCGTTGTCGACAACAACCATGGTGCCGTCGTCGAGGTACGCGACACCCTGGTTGTACTCCTTGCCCTCTTTCAGAATGAACACCCGCATACTCTCGCCGGGCAGTACCACCGGCTTCATGGCGTTGGCGAGCTCATTAATGTTGAGCACATCGACGCCGTGCAGTTGCGCAACCTTGTTCAGATTGAAGTCGTTGGTGACGATGGTGCAGTTGTACGCTTTCGCGAGCTCGATCAGCTTCATGTCCACTTCGCGCAGGTTCGGAAAATCGTCCTCCACGATCTGGACATTGATGTTGCTCATCTTCTGGATGCGCTGCAAAATGTCGAGACCGCGGCGGCCGCGATTCCGCTTCAGCGAGTCGGCGGAATCCGCGACGAGCTGTAGCTCGTGCAGAACGAATTGCGGGATGACAAGTGTGCCTTCGAGAAACCCGGTCTCCGCGATATCCGCGATGCGGCCGTCGATAATCACGCTGGTGTCCAGGATTTTATATGCCTTCCCGCTTTCCTGCTCACCGCCGAAAAGGCCGCCGAGCGCGCCGAGGTTCAGCATTTCGCCCTTCGATGCGCCGATCGCCACCCCTAGATACGTCATCAGAAGCAAGACGGCAACTTCGATAAACGGAACCGGTGTGTTATCGTCCGGCAGCGCGCGCGACAGCACCAGAGAAACGAACAGCGCGGTCACTACTCCGGCCGCGCCGCCCATTCCGGCGCCCAGCAGGCGCCGGAGAGAAATTTTATGGAGCTGCCATTCCAGCGCGACGATCAGTAGCGCCAAGACCGCGCCGGCCGCGCACCCTGCCGCGACCGGCAGTCCGAAGGGCCGCATCAGCCCGCCGGCCGCGGCGAGCGTCAGAATCACTAGAAATCGCAGGATGAATAGATTAGCCACGAGATCGCCCTCCGGCGGCCAATACGCGCCAATATAGCCCATTGAGTATAACACCGCATCGCGCATTCCCAACGCCGCAGTATCATAAATCACATGTCCAGCCCGGCCGTAACCGCTTCAGTGCAAATTCGTCCCGCATCGGCTGCCGACGTGGCTCCTTGCGCGCAAATCTGCTACAACGCGTTTCATGCCATCAGCAGCGAGCACAACTTTCCGTGCGATTTTCCGTCGCCTAGCGCGGCCGTGCAACTGTTCGGCATGCTGGTTGCGCATCCCGGTTTATATTGCGTTGTCGCGGAGCGGGACGGCCGCGTGGTGGGCAGCAACTGCCTCGATGAGCGCTCGGCCATAGCGGGTGTCGGCCCCATCACCGTGCAGCCCGATGCGCAAAACCACGGCGTCGGGCGCGCGCTCATGGAAGCCGTACTCAATCGCGCTCGCGAGCGCGGATTTGCGGGCGTGCGGCTGTTGCAGGCTGCGTATCACAACCGTTCTCTGTCGCTCTATACCAAGCTGGGCTTCTCCTCGCGCGAGCCAATCTCGGTTATGCAAGGCCCCGCGATTAAGCGCGCGATCGAAGGCTGCGTTATCAGACCTGCCGCGGTAACCGATTTAGAAGCGATCAATGAGGTCTGCGAACGCGTGCACGGGCACAATCGCGCGGGCGAGATGCGCGACTCCATCGAGCAAGGCACGGCCGTGGTGGTCGAGCGCCAGGGGCGTGTAACCGGCTACGCCTCCCTGCTCGGATTCTTCGGACACGCCGCCGCGGAATCGAACCTCGATTTAAAGGCGCTCATTGCCGCGGCAGACGGCTTTGCCGGAAGCGGCATTCTCGTGCCCACCCGAAACATGGACTTGTTTAGCTGGTGCCTCAACAGCGGCCTGCGCGTCGTCTATCCCATGACGCTCATGACCATCGGCCTGTACAACGAACCGGCCGGCGCATACCTACCCTCCATCCTTTATTGACCTGGGGCCCGTAGTCTTTCTGCCTGCCGCCGGCGCCTCCCACTTGCACCCGCCGTGCATCTGTGTGATTATTCATGGTAGTGAATAATTATTCACTGCCCTGAACAGGAGAACACGCCATGGCCGCCCCCTTCGCCGTTCGATCCGCCACCAAGCCGTTTCCGCGCATCGCGGCGGGGCACGTGCGCCGCGACACAGACGTGAGTGCGGGCGAACTGCGCCAGGCCCTGGACCTCGCGGCTGTTATCAAAGCGGGGCCGCGGCGGTATTCGTCGGCGCTGGCGGGGCAGTACATCAGCCTGCTGTTTGAGAAACCATCGCTGCGCACCCGCATGACTTTCGAGTTGGCGATCAAACAGCTCGGCGGCGATTGCGTCGTAGACTGCGGGCCGATCGGCGCGCGCGAGCCGCTGGAGGACGTCGCGCGCAACGTGGCGCGCTGGACACAGGCGATCGTCGCACGCACGTTTGCGCAGAGCACCATCGACGGGCTCGCGTATTGGGGCGGCATTCCCGTGATCAACGCGCTGAGCGATCTGTATCATCCGTGCCAGGCGCTCGCGGATATGCTGACACTCGAAGAACGGCTGGGCGATGTGCGCGGCCGCAAGCTCGCGTTCGTGGGCGACGGCAATAACGTCGCGCACTCGCTGCTGCTTGCGGCTACGCGGCTGGGCATGGATGTTGCGATTGCCACGCCGGAAAACTACGGGCCGTGCGATGAAATCGTGCAGCAGGCCGCGGGCTTCGCGCAGGAGAGCGGCGCTACTGTCGCGATCACGAACGATCCTTACAAGGCCGTAGCTGGTGCGGATGCGGTCTACACCGATGTGTGGACCAGCATGGGACAAGAGAACGAAAAGCAGGCGCGCCTGACGATCTTCGCGCCATACCAGGTGAACGACAGCTTGATGGAAGCGGCGGGCGCGGGCGCGCTATTCATGCATTGCCTGCCGGCGCACCGCGGCGAGGAAACGACGGCGGACGTGATCGAAAGCGCCGCGTCCGTCGTGTTCGATCAGGCAGAAAACAGGTTGCACGTGCAGAAGGCGCTGCTGTTGATGCTGCTAGCCGGCTGATTCACGCCTCTGGGACCGCGGCCCGCGGCAGGTGCGCGGCCGCGATCTGCGCAATATCGAGCAGCTCCGGCGGATGCTGTGACACCGTATTCAGCGCGTCGCGAAACATCGTGTTGCAGAACGGACACGCCGCGCCCACCACGTCCGCGCCG
>JAICMB010000124.1 GCA_025929455.1 Bryobacteraceae bacterium
TGGCACATGGATATCGGGCGCGTGAGGCTGCTGCTGCTCGACACCAATGTCCCCGAAAACGAACGCCAGGAATACCGCGACATCACCGACCAGCTCTACGGCGGCGACATCGACGCGCGGATGCGGCAGGAGATCGTGCTCGGCATCGGGGGTCTGCGCGCGCTGCATGCGCTTGGATACGAGCCGACCGTCTATCACATGAACGAGGGCCACTCCGCGTTCCTCGCCATCGAGCGCATGCGCCTCCTCATCGAGAAGCACAACCTGAATTACGAGGAAGCGCTCGACGCCTGCCGCGCCAACAACGTGTTCACCACGCACACGCCCGTGCCGGCCGGTATCGACATCTTCGATCCGGGGCTGATGCACGAGTATTTCGGAGACTACTGTCGCGATGCCGGCGTGCCTTTCGATCAGTTCATGGCGCTCGGCCGCAAGAATCCGTTCGACCCCGGCGAACGTTTCTCGATGGCGATCTCTGCGATTAAGACGTCGGCCTACCGCAACGCCGTGAGCTCGCTGCACCGCCAGGTGTCGCAGGATATGTGGCAGGATCTGTGGCCCAAGCTGCCGGTTTGGGAAATACCGATTACGTCCGTTACGAACGGCGTGCATTTGCCGACCTGGCTCAGCGGCGACTTCGCGCAGATGTACGATCAGTATCTCGCGCCGGACTGGCGCGAACGCCACCCCGACCCGAAGATCTGGGACCTGATCGGCGATATTCCGGCGCACGAGCTGTGGGAAACGCACCGCCGCCGCAAGCGCAACCTGATCACGTTTGTGCGCGAGCGTGGCCTGGCGAGCGCGATGCAGCGGAAAGCGTCCGCGGCCGAACAGCATCGTGTGGGCGAAGTGCTCGATGCCGATACCTTCACGATCGGATTTGCGCGGCGGTTCGCAACGTATAAGCGTGCCACGCTGCTGTTCCGCGATGTGCAGCGGCTGCGGCGCATCCTGACGAACAAAGAGCGCCCGGTGCAAATCGTGATCGCCGGGAAGGCGCACCCCAAAGATCACCCCGGCAAAACGCTCATTCGCGAGATCGTGCAGCTTTCGCGCGATCCGGAACTGTCCAAGCACATCGTTTTTCTGGAAGACTACGGGCTCGATGTCGCGAGGCAGCTGGTGCAGGGCGTCGACCTGTGGCTGAACACTCCGCGGCGCGGCGAAGAAGCCTGCGGCACCAGCGGCATGAAGGCCGGTATGAACGGCGTGCTGAATTTGAGTATTTTGGACGGCTGGTTTGACGAGGCTTACGAAATGTCAGGCGGCTGGGCGATTGGCGACCGCGAGCGCTACTCCGAGGACCAGGACGAGATCCACTCGCGCGCGATCTACTCCATTCTCGAAAACGAGATCGTCCCGATGTACTACGAGAATCGCGACGAAGAGCATGTGCCCCTCGATTGGATTCGGCGGATGAAGCAGTCCATCATGCACCTGAGCCCGCAATTCAACGCGCAGCGCATGGTGATGGAATACCTGTCGCAGTTATACGATCCCGCGCATCAGGCGTTCATGACGGTGCGCGCGAACGATTATCAACCGGCACGCGACAAGGTGCGCTGGAACGAACACGTGAATCGCGTCTGGAGCGAGGTCGCGTTTGTCGAACTGCCGCCCGGACCGGACGGGACCGTCCTCAGCGGGCGTCCCATTCCGATGCGTGCGGCGGTGAAGCTCGGGGGCCTATCTCCAAGTGACGTGCGTGTCGAAGCGGTCATCGGCCGCGTAAGCGCCAACGGCAATCTCGAGGACACGCAGGTGATGAGTCTGCAGCCGGTGGAGGACCGCGGCGACGTTACGGTATTCGCGAAGGATTTCGTTCCGCATCAGACGGGGCGTCTGGGGTACTCCCTGCGCCTGAGTCCGAATCATTACGACGACCCACTCACGAGGCCGTGTAACTCGCTTCTGAAGTGGGGCCTGGACTAAACAGTTTGTCGCAATGAGTTCGGAATCGCTCGCACGAGTGGCTAACCGGCGAAGCTGGGCATAGGCTACAAGGAAATTCGGCGGTGGCTCTTGTGCGGACGGGGGCCGATTAACAATCGGCCGCAGGTTTGACAACCTGCCCCACCACGCGCGGAACCGATCGCGCCACGGTGGGCAAGGTTCTGTTGCGGCCTTACTACCACACGTCCTCTATCTACTGCGTACCGTACGACCGTAACTCCATTGCTTTTTCCGGCTTACACAGCCAACAATGAATTGCCTGCGCCGGTGGTGTGACCGTGCGCTTGCACAACATTGCTTGTAACGGAGGACAAGGCATGAGAAGTACGCTGTGCGTGATGTTTTTCAGTCTGGCAGCGGCGATGGCATCGTCACTGACAGTAACTCCCACTACGGATACCGCGGCTCTCGCGGCAGCACTCGGCTCAGGCGGAGGACTGACCGTCAATTCCGTAGCTATTCTCAACGGCGCCGATCAGCAATTTGGAACATATACAGGGTTCAACAGTCCGCCGGTAACGATCGGCGACGGCGTTGTATTGTCGACTGGGCAAGTAGCCGACGTGCTGCCCGGTTCTGATGCGGATTCCGATCTGGGCCAACCGGGCACGGCCGAGTTTGATGCGTATGGACCCGGAAGGATCACAAATTTCACCAGCTCAAATGACGTGGCGGCGCTACAGGTCAACTTTACTTTGGCTGCACCCAGTCAGGTTGGGTTTAAGTTCGTCTTCGGATCGATCGAGTTCCCGGTTTACACGAGCGAGTTTACCGATGCATTCCTGGTGTTCCTGGATGGCACCGACGCATCGAATCAGATTGTGTTCGACGCGAGCGGCAACCCGGTCCAGGTTGGCGCATCCTTTGCGAACGTGCTGACCACGGCGGACACCAACACGGTGTTTTCAGACCCGCACGGTTTGTTGTCGCTGCAGACGTTCACGGGAAACAAGGTTGCGGCGGGAAACCACTCGATGATCTTCGAGGTTGGCGACGTAAACGATCACGCTCTCGATAGTGCGGTGTTTATTCAAGGATTTGGAGCCGGTCAAGGCACGGGCGGTACAACTCCGGCATCCACGGTCCCGGAACCAGCGACGTTCGCTCTCCTGGGGTTTGGATTCGCGGCATTCGCTTTCAAACGTTGGCGGCAACTGATGAAATAATTTCGGAGGGGGCTGCTCAGGACGCGATCGACTTAACGCGCGCTGATATAAACGCCGCTCAGGCTTTGCACGCCGGTGGTAGTCAGCACGACCGGCAACGCGCCCGGCGGAACGAACGCCGCCGGGATGCGCGCGTTGATCTGGTCTAGGCCCGGGAAACCGGGCGCGGGTCCCGCATAGAGAACCGCCGCCGCATAGCCGCCGATGGTGACCGTGAGGCCGGCCGTGTCCGCGCCCGTACCCGTCGCGTACAGCACGATGATGCTGCCGCGCGCGGCTGCGTTCGAGGACGAGTTTACGGTTCCGTCCTCATTCAGCGCGGCGGCTTGCCCGGTCCCTCCGGCCATTGTGAAGATGCCCGGCGCGACCGGTGCGAGCGTGGCGGTGGTCTGGAAGGTGTGCGCCCCGGCGCTCACCGCAACCGCTACTGGACCGGTCGACCCTGCATCTGCGGGCACCAGGGCGTTGATCTGCGTATCGTTCGCAAAGAACACGGTCGCCGCCTCGCCCGCGAACGTCACCGCCGGATTGGTACCGAAACCCGTGCCGAACAAGGTTACGATCTCCCCGCGCGAGACCGCGCCTGTTGCTCCCGATGCCGCGTTCACGATGCTCAGCCCCGGCGACGTGTCTTCCACCGCCAAGGCATTGAGCCGCATTACTCGATCGTTTCCGGTATCGGCCACGTAGATCGTTCCCGCCGCATCCGCCGAAACGTCCTGCGGACCCCGCAAGCCATCCAGCACGACCGTAGTGTGCCCGTCCGGCGCAACGCGGATGACGCGGTCGCGTCCGGCTTCGGCCGCGAGCACATCGCCGCTGCTCAGCAGCCACAGTCCGGCCGCGCCGCTGAGTCCATCCGCGACCGTGCTCACGCGTCCTGCCGTATCCACGCGCACAATCTGCGTACCCGTGCTTGTAAACAGCGTTCCATCCTGCGCGACGGCCAGTCCGCGCGGACGCGCGACGGCCGCAACCGTCTTGAGCGTGCCGCCAGGTGCAAGCGTGACGATGCGATCGTTTCCGGTATCGCACACGTACACCACACCGTTCGCCACTCGAACGCAAGCCGGAGACAGCAGCCCATCCGCAACGGTTTGAGGCGTGCCGCCGCCCGGCGCAACCGCGAGCAGCCGGCCATTCCCGGTGTCGGCGATGTACAGCACGCCGGACGCGTCGAGAGCGACCCCGAGCGGTTGCGCCAGGACACTGGTACTTCCGTCGCCTGCGTACGTGGTAATGACGCCCGCGGCGTTCACCAGCCGCACGCGGTTGTTCGCTGTGTCGGCGATGAAAACCGCTCCCGTCACGTCAACCGCGAGCGCCGCCGGTCCGGCTAGCCGCGCGTCTGTAGCGGGACCGTCGTCGCCATAGTAGTGCGCCTGCCCGCTCCCGGCGACCGGCGTCACAATGCCAGCGCCGCTGCGCAGCACCTGGCGCTCGTACGCAAACACCACGTCGCCATTGACGGCCAGCGCAACATCGTTGCCCCCGAACACCTGCACAGGTCCGGCGGGCGACGGCAGTGTTCCGGGACCGGCAAACGGCGCACACGTGTACAACCTGCCGAATGCGTCTACGGCAATCCCCGAAGGACCGGGAAATCCACTTAGAACGGTTTCGATGATCCCGGCCCCGATTCGCCTTATTTTTCCGTTGCCACTGTCGGCCACGAACAACGCGCCCTCGCGCGAGACTGCCAAGCCCGCGGGCGCGGCCAATTCCGCCACGCGTGCCGGTCCGCCATCGCCGGTGGCGCCCGGCGCGCCCGTGCCCGCAACGATATTGAACACACCCGCGGCATCGACGCGATAGATCTGGTTGGCGCCGAAATCGGAGATGTACACGCTGCCGTCCGCGGCCACTGCGACATTGCGTGGAGCATTCAATTTTACGAGCAGCGCACTGCCGCCTTCGGCCGCCGCGGGGTCCAGCGAGCCGCCGCCCGCAATGGTGTGAATCACGCCATCCGCCCCGATTTTGCGCACTCTAGCGTTGCCGAGATCGGCAAAGTAAACGTTGCCCGCGCCGTCCACGGCTACGCCATACGGCTGGTTGATCTGCGCCTGATTGGCGGCCGCGCCATCACCGGAAAAGCCCGCACGACCGGTCCCCGCGATGGTCTCGATCATACCGTCCGGATCGACCACGCGCACGCGCTGGTCCGCGGCATCCGCGATGTACACATTGCCGCGCGTGTCCACCGCGACTCCCTGCGGCTGCGTCAGCAAAGCCGCGAGCGCGGCACCGCCATCGCCCGTCCAAGCGCTGCCCGCAAGCACCGTTGCGCGCGCCGTACTGAGGGATTCACCCGACACCGGCGCGAGGAGCGCGATCGCAAAAAGCACTGAGGCGCGCATACCGTATACCACGCAGCAATACAGTGCAATTTTTCTCACGTAAATCTCAACCGACGACGATGAGCGCTTCAAAACATGGTACGGGCACGGATTGTTTTTTCGGTGCTTGCGTTGGCGGCCGCCGCCAGCGCACAAGAAAGTTTCCGGTTGAAGACGTGGCGCTCAGGCCGTGCGGCCGGCGGCGAAACGGCCGTCGCGGCGCACCGGCGCGTGCCGGGCCGCTCGCATATGATGCTGGAATTCCCGCATCGCATCACGGCGGGCGATCGCGCCCGCCTGCGCGAGCAGGGTATCGCGATTGTTTCCGCGATATCGGACCGCGCCGTTACTGCCGCGGTGCCGGACGGAGTCGATGTCAGCACGCTCGGCCTGAGCTGGGCGGGGCGGCGCGGGTACGCGGATAAGATCAGTCCCGCGATTTTCGACCACGGCACGGTGGTCGCGCGCGCCGATTACGTCGTCGAATTTCACCGCGACGTCGATCCCATTGACGCGCGTGCGGTGGCCTCGCAGGCAGGATTGACGATTGTGGATCGTCCGGAAATGCTTTCAAATCACCTCCTGGTGCGCGGATCGCTCGACGAATTGGTGACCGCGGCGGGTTGGGACGAGGTCGCGTACATCTTTCCCGCCTCCGCCGCACTGGCGAGCGGCGCGCCGGTAACTGGGTGCGCCGGAGCGATCACGCAAAACGGTCCGCTCGGTCAATCGATTCCGAAGATCGGGGACGGTTGGGATGGCGCCGGACTGGGGGCGGCGGCGCTGGGGGTGTCTTTCACGAGCGTAACGGAGAAAGCGTCCGCCGATGCCGCGCAGGCGGAAATTCTGCGCGCTTTGAACGAGTGGGCCAAATACGCCGCGCTGTCGTTCTCGCCCGGCGCCCCGTCGACGGCCAACAGCGCGATCAACGTGCTGTTCGCGCGCGGGGCGCACGGCGACCCGTATCCGTTCGACGGACCGGGCGGCGTGCTTGCGCACACCTTTTATCCGGGCGACGTGAATCCAGAGCCGATCGCGGGAGATATGCACTTCGATGCCGATGAGAGCTGGAACATCGGCGCCGATGTAGATATCTTCAGCGTGGCGCTGCACGAGGCCGGACACGCGCTGGGCCTGGGGCATTCCGACCAGCCGGGCGCGGTGATGTATCCCTACTATCATCAGGTGACGGGACTCGCGGCAGAGGACATTGCGGCCATCCGCGACCTCTATGCCGCGGCATCCGGCGGCAATACGCCGCAACCCGCGCCGAATACGCCTGCGCAAACGCCGCCGGTGACTCCGACGCCCGATCCTCCGCAAACGCCGCCAGCACCGGCGCCGAATCCTCCGCAGACACCGCAGACTCCGCCGCCAACGCCGCCCCAAACACCGGCGCAACCCGCGCCTATGCATCTCGCCGTCAGCGCCGCGCCGGCAAGCACTTCCGAGGGCTCGGCGACCATTGCCGGAGTCGTATCGGGAGGTTCCGCGCCTTTTCAGGTGCGGTGGATCAACGGAGCAGTTGCTGGAACCGCGCAAGGCTCGGGCGCGTGGCTGGCCAGCGTTCCGCTGCAGCCGGGATGGAACAACGTGATCTTCACCGCGATCGACGCGCAGCAAGTCAGCGTATCCGTGTCGATCGCAATCGATCGCATCTCGACCCCGCAGTCGCTCGTGATTTCAACCCCGGTCAGCGGCTATTTCTCCGTGACCACGTCTACCATCACGATCACCGGAACCGCCGCGGACCCATCCGGCATTGATCACATAACGTGGTCGAGCACCTCCGGAGGAAGCGGTACGGCTGCCGGGATCACGGCCTGGAGCGCGGGCCCGATCAAGTTGCAGAACGGACCGAACGTGATCACGATCACGGCCTGGCCGGTATCTGGAAAACCGATCTCGCGTTCCGTGCTGGTTTTAGATGCCGTGGCGCAAGGGCGCGCCAACCCCGCACCCGCGCTGTCCATCACGTCGCCGACCTCGTCCACAATCGGTGCTACAAAACCGTCGATTACGATCGCCGGGACCGCGCGTGCGGGCAGCGGCATTGCCTCCGTCACGTGGACCAACTCGAACGGCGGCTCAGGCACGGCACAAGGCACCACCAGTTGGAACACCGGACCGATTCCGCTGCTCGAAGGCTCCAGCCTGATTACGATCCGCGCGACGGACACAGCAGGCGCGGTCGCCTGGCGGACTGTCTCGGTGACGCGGAAATGAGCGTGGCCGAAAGCGGCGCTACATGGCGTAGAAGAACTCTTCGTAAACGATCTTGCCGTTCGCGACTTTGTACACCGCGATCTCTTCCATGGTGAAGCGGCGGCTTTGCGGCTTGAACGTTACGTCGAGTTTATACGAGACGGCGAAATGGGAACCGGCAACCAACGGACCTTCGACTTTCGCCGAGTGGACCTCGTGGTTCGCCGCCCACCATTCGCCCTTCGCCTTTACCGCATCCAGGCCTTTGGACTCGCGCGATTGTCCGGGAGGCGCTCCGGCCTCCATGCTCACGATGTCGGGCGAGTACAGTTGTTCACCGGCTTCCATAAACTTGCCCTGGGAGCAAAGCTTAACTAACGTGTCCGCAACTTCCTGTGTGGTCATATCGCCGCCACGATAACACGGCGATCAGCCGTTCAAAAGCTCTGTAACGGAGCTCACCAACCCCGGCGCGCACACCACGCCGTTGCCGGCGTAAATCGACGAGCCGCCGTCGAAGTTGAAGAAGCGCGCGCCGGCTTCTTCGGCGATGATTTTGAGCGGCGCGAAGTCCCAGGGCTGCGCGCTGGCTTCGATCCAGACCTCGGCCTGTCCGGAGGCGACGAACATAGCGTCCAGCGCGCCGCCGAAACTGCGCACCGCCCAAAAGCGCGACATATATGCCAGCAGGCGGCCGCGGAAGGGCATACGCGGCGAACGGTTCAGGCCGTCCATGCAGAACA
>JAICMB010000323.1 GCA_025929455.1 Bryobacteraceae bacterium
CAACAGGAGCAGATCGGCGCGGAGCGGCGCAGCATGGTAGGTAGCGGCGACCGCAGCGAAAAGATCCGCACTTACAATTTCCCGCAAAACCGCTTTACTGATCACCGCATCGGGCTCACGCTGTATCAGTTGGACCGCATCATGGAAGGCGATCTGGCCGGCGTCATCGACGCGCTCACCACGTATTATCAGACCGAGAAAATGGGCGAGCAAGGCGAACCCGTCAGCGTTTGATCGCGCAGTGGGGTGGGCAGTCTTGCTGCCTGCCCCTTGCGCATTCGTTTACGAAATCCGAATCAGTTCACGCGCCTCGCCGGTCGCGCGGAACTTAAGGATCACCTCGCCGGGCCTGCCGCTCGGCTGGTGACGCAGCATCTGGATGGTGCGGCCGGTGTTCAGATTCACGAGCCGCGCGTAGACCTTCCCGAAGTCCTGCTCCACGCGGTATTTTCCGGCGGGCATTTGCATCGTGTCCACCTTAAAGTCGAACGGAATCTGCACGATGTCGGACTGCGTCCCACCGGCGGCATAGCTGCTGGCCGCCAGTCCGACGGTAGCGAGCGCGATTGCGAGCGATTTTGCGAGCTTCGATCTCATGTACATCTCCTTGCGATTTCAATTGCGAGGCGTTCCCGCCCGCACTCACTAACGCGCGGAAAACTGCGCGACTAGCTCAAGCGCGGCGCGATTTCAGTCACAATAAAATCTCATGCCTAAAAACCGTTACGGCCTCATTCTGGCCGGAGGCCGGGGGACGCGTTTCTGGCCGCGCAGCCGCCGCGCTCGTTCCAAGCAGGTCCTCAATTTTTTCGGAGAGCGCACGCTCATACAGCAGACCGTAGACCGGCTTGCCCCAGTGCTGCCATCGGAACGCATCTGGGTGCTCACGAACCCGCATCTGCGCGACGAAATCGTCCGTCAGCTCCCCGAAATTCCGAGGCGGCAGATCATCGCGGAGCCCGCGCAGCGAAACACCGCCGCGGCGATCGGGCTCATGGCGCACATTCTCGAATCGCTCGACCCCGGCGCGTTGATGGGCGTATTTCCGTCGGACCACGTCATTGCAAATCCGCGCGCGTATCTGCGCTTCGTGCGGCCGGCGTTTCGCGCGGCGGAGCGCGGCGACATCGCGGTGCTCGGGATTAAGCCGCGCTGGGCGGAAACAGGCTACGGGTACATCGAGTTTCCGGGCGATGTGCGGCCCGGCGTGGAACCCGCGCCGGTGCACAGTTTCCGCGAGAAGCCGGATCCGGCGACCGCGGCGCAGTTCCTCGAAGCCGGCAATTTTTATTGGAACGCGGGCATGTTCTTCTGGAAGGCGTCCACCTTTCTCAGCTCATTGCGCGAGTTTCTGCCGAAGACCGCGACACTGCTCGCTGCGCTCCCCGCGTTCAACAGCCGCCGGTTTTCATCCGTGCTCGCCGAGTCGTTTCCGCATTGCGAAAACATTTCCGTCGATTTCGCCGTGCTCGAGAAAGCGCGCAACGTGGTCGGCGTTCCGACAGACGAGTTCGGCTGGAACGATGTCGGGAGTTGGAACGCCGTATACGAATTGCTCGACCGCGACGGCTCCGGCAATGCCGTGCGCGGGTCGGCCATTCATCACGACAGCAGCGGCAACTACGTCGATGCGGAAGGCAAACTGGTGGCGCTGTTGGGCGTGAAAGATCTTATCGTGGTGGATACGCCCGACGCGCTGCTCATCGCCGACCGCAATCGCGCGCAGCAGGTTGGTGAGCTGGTTAAAATACTCGAACGGCAGAAACGTGACGAGTTGTTATGAGATGGGCCGCGTCACTGGCTTTGGCAATGGCGTTCGCTGACGTTCCACCCGCGCTGGTTGATTCCGCGCGGCAGTTCGTAAACGATCTGGTGAAAAGCGATTTCGCGGCGGCGCACCAGATGGCCGATCCGTCTGTCTCAGCACAGTTGTCCGACTCGGTGCTGCGGCAAGCCTGGACCGGTATCACGGCGCAGATGGGCGCCTTCGAGCGCATCGAGTCGACCCACATCAGCGAGAGCGCCGGCTACCACATAGTCTATCTAACGACCAAATTCGCGAACGCCACGGCCGATCTGAAAGTCGTTTTTGGCGCGAACGGCGTCGCGGGATTTTTCATCGGGCCGCCCGCGGAACCGGCCGCCCCGCCGGTGCCGCCTCCAGACACCGTCGTCGAAGAGACCGCCTCCGTGCGCGGCCTGGGCGCGACCATTACGCTGCCAAAGGGGCGGGCCCCTTTCCAGCCGTCGTGCTGGTGCAGGGTTCCGGCCCGCACGATCGCGATGAAACCATCGGCCCCAACAAACCATTCCGCGATCTGGCATGGGGACTCGCGTCGCGCGGCGTCGCCGTGTTGCGCTACGACAAGCGCCGTGACCTGCCGCCTAATCTCACGGTCAAAGATGAAGTGATCGACGACGCGGCCGCGGCCGTCGAGGTCCTGCGCTCCACGCCGAAGATCGATCGGCGGCGCGTGTTCGTGCTCGGCCACAGCTTAGGTGCGATGCTAATCCCACGCATCGCGGCGGCGGCGGCCGACGCGCGTGGGTTCATCTGCATGGCCGCGCCGGCACGCCCGCTCGAGGACGCCATCCTCGAACAAAGCGAGTATCTGCACAGCCCTAACATGGACCAGATCAAAGCGGAAGTCTCGAACGTGAAGAACATCAAGCCCGGCGATGGGCCCGTGTTCGGAGCGCCGGCCAGCTACTGGGTCGATCTGCGCGGCTTTAAGCCGGCGGAGGCGGCGCGAGCAATCACGCGACCGCTACTCGTCATTCACGGCGACCGCGATTATCAGGTCACCACTGCCGATTTTGACGCCTGGAAAGCGGCACTGAAAGGTCATTCGAACGTCACGTTCAAATCGTATCCGGGTCTGAACCACCTCTTCATGCCCGGCGAAGGCAAGCCCAGCCCGCAGGAGTACGAGCGGCCGCAGCACATTGCCGCAAACGTCCTCGACGATATCGCCACCTGGGTCCGCTCACACTAGCTACGCAATCCCCGCACCCGGCGTCCTAGGGTTTCTCCCAATTCGCGGATCAGGCGTCCTCCCGTTATGAAAATCGGAATCGAGCACCTCGGCCGATTTTTGTAATTTCAATGTTTTGGCTCTGGCGCGCTAATTGCTTAACTCAGCGCGTCAGGGTCATCATTCTGAGGTACGGGTGGGAAGTTGCCTCCCCGGCTTCTTCGTCATCACCCCGCGTCCCCCTACGGACGCGGGGATTTTTTGTTTCCGCAGGTCCGCTACTTTTGCGCCTTCTCGAAATCCGCCACGTTCGTTTTCTCGATGAGCGTCGCCCCCGTATCGATGAACGCAGGGAGCGGTGAGCGCGTGTCCGTCGCCCAGTCGTGATTCAGGTCGGGTAGTTTGTTGACATGCAGGTTTGCCAGCACCTGCAGGCCGTCGTAGCCCATCGTGTACGGCTTCTGTGCAATCGTGGCGGCGACCGAGCCTTGCTTGATCCACTTCAGCGTGTCTTGGTCTGTATCCATCGCAATGACCGTTTTGCCCTTCACCTGATTGCGATCAAGCACGTCCGCCACTTCCTTGCAGGCGATCGCCTCCAGGCAGACGAAGGCGTCCGGCTTGAGCTTGCCCTGCGTCACGATATCGTTCGTGGTATCGAAGGCGATCCGCGGGTCGCCCTTGATGTCCACCATCTGCACGATTTTGATTCCCGGTTGGTCGGCAAGGACGTCCTTATATCCCTTCAGCCGCTCATCGAGGTTGGCCTGTCCCGGCATGGTGTACACGATCACGCTTCCCTTCCCACCGAGCAGCTTAATGAGTAGCCGGCCCCCCATGGTGCCAACCTGATAATTGTTCGTCCCCACGAACAGCAGGCGTTTGCTCGAGGGCGTGTCGGAATCGATCGACACGACAGGGATGCCTTTCGCGATCGCGGCGTCGATGTCCGCCTTCATGAGCGTCGGATCTGCGGAGGACACCAGGATACCGGCGGCATTATTCGCGACCGCCCGCTGGAACGCGTCACGCTCTGCCTGTGGGTCATAGGTGTCGGGACCCACCATTTCGGCCGTTACGTTCAATTCCTTGGCTGCGTTCGTCAGTCCGGTAGCGGCGGCCTGCCAGTAAGCCAGCTTGATGTTCGTCGAAACCAGGTAGTAGCGTTCGCTCGGATTGTGTTTGCTGCCGCCGCAACTAGCCGCAAGAAATGCGCCGGCCGCAATCGTGATGCTCGCGAGAATTGTTCTGTTCACATGCATGATGTCGGTGTTCGCTTCCGCTCCCGCCCCGGTTATCGACCGTCGGGAAAATGCGAACGCGTTTGGTATTGTATCCGACTGCGTGCGCGTCAGCGCGGGCGGCATCAAAAGTTCAATTGGAACCAGCGCACGACAGCATTCTTCGCGGTCGGGTGCTTAATGCGGACCCAACCGGGCGCTCCACGGCCCGCTTCGGCTTCCCTGCCTCGAACTCGCCGGATCTCCACCGGCCCGGGCTTGTAGCCGGCCTCGCGCATCACGCGGCGGATGTCGTCCGCGGTCACTTCGGCGCCGGGCTTGAAGTCAAGCGTGATGCGCGATTTCTTCAGATCGTATTTCGCCCACTCCACGCCGTCGAGTTGGTACAGCCGCACCGTGATGTTGAAAAATCCACGCGGCGAAAAAACACCGTTAAGCCCCGCGGTGACTCGGGCGATCTCGGGCTCAGGCTCCAGACCGGCCGCGTGAACCGATAACATCGCTGCGAGCAGCAGCAACGGGGTGCGCATGTTCATATACTGCGGCTCCGGCGCCAGTTGGGTGCTGTCAGATAGCACTCGAAAAACACGTACAC
>JAICMB010000073.1 GCA_025929455.1 Bryobacteraceae bacterium
GAACCGATATCGATGACGGCGACGCCGCGCCCGCGATCGTCCGGCAAAACCGAGGCGTACGCGGCCGCGACGGGTTCGTACAGCGTTTCTTCGACCGCGAGGTGCGCCTGGTGTGCGGCGCCGATCAGTAGATCGTGTTCCTGCGAGGCGGCGGTGATGATGTAGACGTTGGCCTCGAGGCGCTTGCAGACGGAGCCGCGCGGATGTCGGTAACCCGCGCGCCCGTTCAGCGTGAAATCCTGCGGCAGCAGTTGCAACATGCAGCGGTCGTCTTCGAGGCGCACGTTTGCGGCACGCTCGATGGCGTACTGAATGTCTTCCTGCGTGACTTCGCGCGGGCGGCCGAATTCGTATACCCCGCGGCTTTCATAACCGGCAATCCCGGAGCCGCCGACGCCGAGCACCACGGCATCGATCTGCGTACGGCCTTCGGTTTCCGCCTGGTGCGCCGCGGCTTCCATGCACGCGGAGACGGCCGATTGATCCGCGATGCGGCCCTTGCTCCAACCGATGGACTCGATTTCGCCGTGCCCACGGTAGTGCAGTTGGAGATCGTCGTCGAGTTCGACCACGGCGCAGCGCGTGCAGGTTGCGCCGGCATCGAGTCCGGCGGCAATGTGCGCTTTACTCATCCCCGCCTCCTCCCAGTATGGCAGGCAGTCTTGCTGCCTTCCCATGCCCGGGTTGCAGCCGAAGGTTGCGGCTCCACTGCCGAGTGGGGCAGGCTATCAGCCTGCGGCGGGTTGCCAAGCCCGCCTCGTCCGCCGACGCACGCATCAGTTTGCCTCCGAACGAACCGCCGTAATGCGGTCATCCAGCCTTAGATCCAGCATCGTCGCGTTCGGCATCCGCCGATGAATATCCGGGTAGTTGTCCAGGAAACTTTGGACGCGCGCGCGAAAATTGCGATCGCCCAACGTCAGAACGATAGCGCGGTCTTGCATTTGCTCCGTCACTTTCAGGTTGTCGAGGTCCTTCACGTCTACTTCGGAAACTTTGTTGGCCAGCGGACCGAGATCGGCAAGCATGTTCATCATCCGTCGCACGCGCACACCGCGCATCTGCTGCGGCTCGCCGGGCAGCACGCCGGTCACCACCGGCAGACGGAAAACCGCGCGCGGGGGCGGATCGAGAATCACGCCTTCGGCATCGATCAACATCCAGCGCGCGATCGCTTCGTTGTGCATTTCTAGGAACGCAACCGGCTTCCGCTCTTCGATGCGGACGCGCACCTGATTGGGCCAGACGCGCGCGACGGTGGCGTCCTTCACCCACGGCACGCGCAGCAGTTGCGCGCGGCGCTTTGCAGGCGGGAACAGGTAGAGGCTGCGGCCGAAGTCCGCATCGAAGACGCGCAGGATGTGCGCGCGAGACGCGTAATGCTCACCTTCGACGTGCAGGTTGGGGCTCTCCTGCCCGTAGTCGGGCGGCCCCGGCACGATGAACCGCGCATCGCTCACCAGGAATTGCTGAAACTGCTCGGCCGCGTAAATAACGCCGCCCAGCAGAACACAGCTCGTCGCGATCCAGAACGTGTAGCGCACGGCGGTGACGAAGCCGCCGCGTCCGGCAGCGCCTTTCTTCTCAGAGCGTGCCATCGCTACGCCCGCGTCCTTTCGTGGTCATGCCGCTTGCCCGGGGCGTGCTCGCGCAGCGCCTCCAGCAGGCGTTCGCCGGCCTGCCAGACATTTCCCGCGCCGAGCGTCAGGACCAGATCCTTTTTTCGAACGTTGCTCAGCACCGCTTCCACCGCGCGATCCAGCGTACCGCAGTATTCGACGCTGCGGTGGCCGAACTCGCGCATGCGCTGCACCAGCACTTCGCCGGTGACACCCGGGATCGGCTCCTCCGACGCGGCGTATACGTCGAGCACGTAGACGGCATCGGCCTGATGAAAGCTGCGCGCGAAATCGTCCATCAGCGCGCTGGTGCGCGTATAACGGTGCGGCTGGAAGATAGCGTGAATGCGCTCGAACTGGCACAGGCGTGCGGCGGCCAGGGTGGCGCGAATCTCGGTCGGGTGGTGGCCGTAGTCGTCGATGACCGTGACCCCGCGTGCCTCGCCGCGCAACTGGAAGCGGCGGTCGACGCCGGTGAAGTTGGCGAGGCCCTCGCGAATGTCGTGCAGCTTGAGATCGAGCTCCAGGCCGACGCCGATGGCCGCGGTGGCATTCAGCACGTTGTGATTGCCGGGCACGCGCACATGAAATTCGCCGAGGTCGCGCCCGCCGGCGTGCACGCGAAAGCGGCTCTCGAAATGCCCACAGGCGGCTTCGACAATGCGCAGGTCAGCCTGCGCGCTGCGGCCGTACGTGATCGTTCGCCGGTTCACGTGTGGCAGTATTTGCTGCACGTTTTCGTCGTCCAGGCACAAGATCGCGGCGCCGTAAAAGGGTAGTCGGTTCGCGAACTCGGTGAACGCAGCACGAATTTCCTCGATATCACGGTAGTGGTCGAGGTGCTCGCGATCGATGTTGGTGATGACGGCGAGAATAGGACTGAGCTTCAGAAACGAGCCGTCGCTCTCGTCGGACTCCACCACCATGAAATCGCTGCGTCCCACGCGCGCGTTAGACCCACCCATCGCGCGCACTTTGCCGCCGACCACCACCGTCGGATCGCAACCGGCAGTGCTAAGCACACTTGCGGTCATCGACGTAGTCGTGGTTTTGCCGTGGCTGCCGCCGATCGCAATGCCGAACTTCAGGCGCATGAGTTCGGCCAGCAGCTCCCCGCGCGGGATCACCGGAATCTGCAGCCGCCGCGCTTCCACCACTTCGGGATTGGACGGCGAAACCGCCGAACTGACCACCACTGCCTTCGCGCCCGTGATGTTGCCCGCGTCATGCCCTTCGAAAATGCGCGCACCCAGCTTCGCCAAATGGTCGGTGGTGGGCGACAGTTTCAGGTCGGACCCGCTGACGCTATAACCCAAATTCAGAAGCACCTCTGCGATGCCACTCATCCCGATACCGCCTATACCGGTGAAGTGGAGGTGCTGTTGCTTGAAAAACACTTTTACCTCGTATTGTTTCGGCTTTCCTGAAGTAAGTCAATGCTGCGCCCGTTTTTTCGCAAACTATTTGGCGCGACAAAACGCACAAGACCCGATCGCTGGCGCATTACCGAGCCGCGACCGTGAGGGAGCGGTACCTGCGGCCCGTTTTTCAACTCCTTAGACGCCGCCGGTCGTACCAGACAAGCGCAAAGGTGGCCAGGATCCCCGAAAACGTGAGCGCCGCGCCCGCGTACACCGAAGCGGGGCGGTAGGAAAACACCACCTCGTGCGCGCCCGCCGGAACCAGCACGCCGCGCATCGCAATATTCACCTGCTGGATGTTCACGGCGCGGCCGTCGACCGCAGCTTTCCAGCCCGGGTAGAACGTATCCGAAAGCACAACCATGCCGGAGCAGCCGAGGTTGGCGCGCAGGGCGACGCGCTCCGCCGCATAGCTCGCGACCGAAACCGTGTCTGTCGCGGTGCAGGCCGTGAGCGCCGGGGCGTGCGCGTCCAGGGTGATCGCTTTCGTGTGCAAGTCTTCGAAATGGTTGTTGACGAACCAGCGCTCCTCGTCGACATTTTTCAGATGCACGAGCTCGTGGACCGCCCAGGCCCGCGGGAACGTGCGCGGATTTTCGTACACCTTCATCCCGCTGGCGCCGGCAAACACCTCGCGCTGCTCCGGCGAGACCGGCGCCTTCGCAACCGTATAGCGCACCCCGTACAGCATGCGAGTGGGCCAGGCATAGAATTCTGTATCGAGGACATTCGTCGTGACGCTTGCGCCGAACGCTTTGATCGCATCGAGGTCGTTGAAAGGAGCCCAGTTTTCGCCGAACTCCGCACCCTGCGCTTCGACGCGAAACGGCTTCGGCCGCGCGTTAAGCCAGTTGGCGATGTCGGGATTGCTGCGCACTTCCGTCAGCCAGTGACTGCGGGCGGCTTCGTTTCGCGGTGCGAACAGGTACTGACCGGTGTTGCCCAGTTCGATCACGACCAGCAGCGCGGCAAGCACCAGCGCGGACCTTCGCGTGAGGTTGCGCGTGCGCCAGGCGTGGAGCAGGGCAGCAATCAGCAGCGCGAGGAACGCGGACATCGCGATGCGGTCGTCCGTCTGCCATGCCATTTTGTTCGTGGCCATGCCGGTGAGGATGACCAACCAAGTGGCGACGCCGAAGCCGGCCGCAATGACAGCGGCGCGCCGCGGCCAAGGCGATGGCGCGGTCTCCGGTGCGTCGAACGCGTCAAGCCCAAACGCTACCAAGACCGACGCGCCCAGGCCCCAGATGATGGTGGCGAACGACGGCGTGCGCGCTTTTTCGACCAGCGGGACCACCGAGTAGAGGAAGCCCTGAATGACATCGTTCTTCCCGAGCGCGTACAGCAACCCGCCGATCATGATCGCGGCGAACAGCTTCACCATAGGATTGCGCCAGGCGAGCGCAATCGCCAGCAGTGCGAACGCGAGCGCGGCCACGCCGATGTAGGGGTCGGCGTTGTTATACATGCCCGGATAAACGACGGCCAGCAGCGAAATCGGGAACAGCGAATATTTGTCCTGAACGGTGTAGGGGACTTTCTGATTCCAGGTGAGAGGTTCGGCGGCTCCCACCCAGCGCTTGGCAAGGTGGCCGTATTCTTCGGCCGGGATGATCTGCAGCGAGCCGACCAGCAGCGTAATCGCGAAAGCAATCAGCGCCATACGCGCGATGCGCCAGTCCGGCCGGCCCGAGCGCAGGAAATAGTAGAGCAGGGTACCGCCCAGCGCGAGCGTAACGAATACCGGCACCTGGTGATGGCCGCTGAGCCAGCTTATGCCCCAGAACAGTCCGCATAGCGCAGCGCTCGCGAGCGGCCGGTACCCGCGCACGGCCCGCAGCGCAAACAAAAAGATGAGCGGCGCCCAGACCGCGCCATTGAGCATCTGCGGCCAACTGATGTTGCCGACATATGCCGCCAGCGCGAAGACGAGCCCCGCGATAAGCGAGGCGAAACGCGACCGCCCGAGATCGCGGCACAGCAGATAACAGAACAGCGCCGACATGTAGTGGATGATCACGAAATACCACTGCAGCGCGCCCGGCATGATGTGGCCGTGCTTGCGCGGCATCAGCCACAGCAAATAGTTGAGGAAATACGCCGCGCCCGGCTGCGCCTGTCCGATCATGGGCTGCCCGGCCCATTGATGCGGGTCCCACAGCGGCGCGTGGCCTTGCTGCACCTGCCGCCCTTCTTCTTCGAACCACGGCAGCACCTGCTCCGTCAGATCCGGCCCCCACACCCAGTCGTATTGCTTCGTGAAGGTCAGCTTCCAATAAAAGCAAACAATGATGAGAGCAAGGGCCAGCGGCACCGTGAGTGCGCGCGGCCACGCCCAGCGAACGGGTGTATCGATGGGCTGGGGCTGTACTGCGGGCATGCGCTACTCGTTCCAGAATATCGGCATTCGTACTCGACCGTATCAGATTCACCATAGAGCGCAGAATTTCCAGTGGGGCGGCCGGTCTCGCCGGCTGCCGGCGCCCGTCACTGAAATATGATCTACGCTTCGGTTGCGGCTCCGCTGCCCCGTGGGGCAGGTTGTCAACCTGCGGCCGATTGTCAATCGGCCTCGTCACGACTTGGCGGCATACCCTTGCGGGTTGCTGCTCCGCAGCTCTGCGTAGCAGGTCTTAAACCTGCGGCCGTTTTCCAACCGGCGCTTCGTCAGCACACGCACGTGATCCGCCTCCATATGCCGTCCCGCCCGCCCCCTCCCGCTAAAATACGATTTGCGAATCGCACTCGGCCAGACGAACTCCACCGTCGGCGATCTGGGCGGCAACGCGCGCCGTATCTCCGATTTCGCGCACCGCGCTGCGTCGGCCGGAGCGCAGACGGCGGTTTTCCCCGAGCTCGCGCTCACCGGTTATCCGCCGCGCGATCTGCTCGAAAAGCGCACCTTCCTCGATGCCGCCGAAGCCTCGCTGCACGACCTTGCGGCAGCAACCGCGCAGCTTCCGCTCACCATCGTGTGCGGGTCCATCACGCCCGTGACCGCCGAGGCGGGCAACCATCTCTACAACAGCGCCGTCGTGCTGCGCGCCGGCGAAATCGCGTTCCGCCAGCACAAAATGCTGCTGCCCACCTACGACGTTTTCGATGAGGCGCGGTACTTCCGCGGCGCGTCGGCACAGCACCCCGTCGAGATCGCCGGCACGCGCACCGCAATCACGATCTGCGAAGACGTCTGGAACGACAAGCAGTTTTGGGAACGCCGCCGCCGCTACTCGCGCGATCCGGTCGAGGAACTTGCCGAAACGGGCTGCACTGTCCTGATCAGCATCAACGCTTCGCCCTACGACACCTCTAAGCGCGCGCTCCGCCGTCAGATGCTCGAAGCCGCGGCCAGGCACTACCGCATGCCCGTCATCTATGTAAACCAGGTCGGCGGCAACGACCAGCTTGTCTTCGACGGCACCAGTTTCGCCGTGGACGCGGGCGGGCGAACGCTCGCGCAAGCCGCGTCGTTCACCGAAGACCTCGTGCTGGTCGATACCGCCTCCGGCACGGGCGACTGGCACGCCAATCTGCCCGATGAATGCGAGGCCGTATATCAGGCGCTGGTGCTCGGCACCGCCGACTACGTGCACAAATGCGGCTTCCGCCGCGTGCTGATCGGACTCAGCGGCGGCATCGATTCCACGCTGGTCGCGGCCGTTGCGGTGGACGCGGTCGGCCGCGAAAACGTCACCGGCATAGCCATGCCGGGCCCGTTTTCTTCCACTCACAGCGTCGCCGACGCGCGCTCGCTCGCCGCCAATCTCGGCATCCGCTTTGAAGTTGTGCCGATCGGCGGCATGTACGAGAGCGCGTTGCGCGAGCTCGATACTCTGTTCGGCTCCTGCCCGCGCGACGTAACCGAAGAAAACCTGCAGTCGCGGTTGCGCGGCATGACGCTCATGGCGCTATCGAACAAGTGGGGCGCGCTGGTCCTTACCACCGGTAACAAGAGTGAACTCGCGGTGGGTTACTGCACCCTGTACGGCGACATGTGCGGCGGCCTCGCGGTCATCAGCGACGTGCCGAAAACCATGGTGTACCAACTCGCCCACGTAGCCAATCGGCGCCATGCGGGCGCCATCCCAGAAAACGTTTTCGTGAAACCTCCGTCGGCCGAGCTCAGGCCCGATCAAAAGGACACCGATTCGCTGCCGCCCTACGACGTGCTCGATCCCATCCTGCGCGCCTATATCGAAATGAACGAATCCCCCCGGCAGATCGCCGCCACTTACAACGTGCCGTTGAACCTCGTCCGGGACATCGTCACCAAGGTCGACCGCAACGAGTACAAACGGCAGCAGGCCGCGCCGGGCCTCAAGGTCACGAGCAAGGCCTTCGGCATCGGCCGCCGCTTCCCGATCGCACAAAGATTCACCGAATGAAACGCATCCCCTTACACCGCGCCGCGGGCATCCTCGCGCTGCTGGCGCTGGCCGTCGTTTCGCGCACGCAGCCCGTCGCGCGCGAGCGTGTCGGCCCCTTGCCCGACCACGCTTTCCTTTTAAACAGCGGCTGGCGCGTGAAGCCGGCGGGCATACAGATTCCGCTCGACACCTTTCCGATGTCGGCGGCGTTGTCGCACGACGGCAAATTTCTCATCGTCCTCAACGGTGGCTACCGCCCGCCGTCGCTCAGCGTCATCGACGTGAAAGCGCGCCGCGAACTGAGCCGCACTCCGGTACCCGACGGATGGCTGGGGCTCGCGTTTGCGCCGGACGGGACGCATCTGTACGTGGGCGGCGGCTCGCAAGCAAGCGTCTTCGAATTTACGCTGGACGGCGAGGGCGCGCTGCGGCCCGCGCGTACCATCGAGTTGATCGCCGGAGGTTCGCGCGCCTGGCAGGATTTCGCCGGCGACGTCGCCGTCAGCCCCGACGGCAAGCTGCTGTACGTCACGATGCTGTATCGCGACGCCATCTATGTCGTCGATGCCGCCTCTGGTAAAGTGCTGGACAGGTTCGGCACCGGACGCCGGCCGTACCGCATCCTCGTTCATCCCGACGGGCAATCGCTGTATGTTTCTAGCTGGGCCAACGGCAGCGTTTATCATCATCTCGCGAAGGACGGCTCGCTGCTACAGACGATGCGCCTCGGTGCACACACCAGCGACATGGTCTGGAGCACGCACAAGCCGGCGGCCGGCGGGGAAAATATCGACTGGCAGGCACGCCTGTTCGTCGCCGCCTCCAACACAAACTACGTCTACTCCGTCGCGATTTCACCGAGCGGCGAGATGCGGCGTCTCGAAACCATCAACGTCGCGATGACACCTCATCAACCGGCCGGCATGACCCCCAGCGCGCTGGCGCTGAACGCGGACGAAAGCCGCCTATACGTTGTATGCTCGGACGTCAACGCAGTCGCAGCTGTCGACATCAGCGAAGCACAGTCCGCGGTGCTCGGTTTCGTTCCGGTGGGCTGGTATCCGACGGCCGCGCGCGTTACGCCGGCGGGCGACCTGTTCGTGCTCAACGGTCGCGGCGCGGCCAGCTATCCCAATCCCGGCGGTCCCAATCCCGCCCGCCGGCCCGAGCCCGTCCACGCCGGCACCAAAGCGGTCGAGTACGTCGCCCACATACAGACCGGCTCCGCTTCCGTGATCGCCGCGCCAACCGATGACGAATTGCACGCCGACACCGGCGAGGTGCTGCGCAATTCCCCATACAGTGATGACCGCCTCGAACAGTTGCCCATCCCCGAAGGCAATCCCATCCCCGCCGTAGCGGGCGGCCCCACGCCCATTCAGCACGTCATCTATATCGTCAAAGAAAACCGCACTTACGATCAGGTCCTCGGCGACCTCGGCAAAGGCGAGAGCGATCCCGCCCTGGTCCTCTTCGGCGAGAAGGTTTCGCCGAATCACCACAAGCTCGCGCGCGAGTTTGTGCTTTTCGATAACTTCTACGTCAACTCCGACGTCAGCGCCGACGGCCACAACTGGTCCACGGCCGCGATCGCTCCCGACTACGTCCAAAAGCTCTGGCCCAACAGTTACGCGCACCGCCGTAAGCACTACGACTACGAAGAGACCGATCCCGCGTCGCTACCGCCCGCCGGATATCTCTGGACCAACGCCGCCGCGCGCGGCATCTCCATGCGCAATTACGGCTACATGGCCGACGAGCTCAAATCGCCGGCGCCGGACGGCACGCAGGTAGCCTCGGTACGCGACCCAGTGCTGCGCAAGGTGACCAACATGCGCTATCGCGGCTTCGATCTGGCCTATCGCGACGTGGACCGCGCGCGAGTTTTCCTCGACGACCTGAAACAGTTCGAAACTGCCGGCGAAATGCCCCGCCTCATTTTCATGCGCCTGGGCAACGATCATACGTCCGGCACCGCCGCCGGCAAAATCGCGCCGCTATCCTCCTTCGCCGATAACGACTACGCGCTCGGCCAAATCGTCGACGGCGTCTCGCACCGTTCGTTTTGGAAAAGCACCGCCATTTTCGTCCTCGAAGACGACGCGCAAAACGGACCCGACCACGTCGATTCGCACCGATCCATGGTGTTCGTGCTGTCGCCCTGGACCCATCGCGGCATCATCGACAGCACCATGTACAACACCACGTCCGTGCTCCGCACCATGGAACAGATCCTCGGCCTACGTCCCATGACCACCTTCGACGCGGGCGCGCGCACCATGTTCGCCGCCTTTTCGCCTCAAGCAGCGCCCGTGCCATACACGGTGGAGCAGCCGCGCATCCCGCTCGACGAACGCAATCCCACGAACGCCGCCGGCGCCCAAGCCAGCGCCCGCATGGACTTCAGCGACGCCGACCTCATCGACGACGACGAGTTGAACGCCATCCTGTGGCGCGCCATCCGCAAAACGGAGCCACCCGCGCCCGTCCGCAGTTTCTTCGCGCGCTAGTATGCCCTACTACAGCAACGTGTGCTACGAGACCTTTTTTTCTTCGCGCCCTGAAAAGACTTCATGCCGGATCCTGTTCATTGTGGGGCGGGCCTCCAGACCTGCGGCGGGTCTCCAGACCCGTCTTGTCCCCACCGTCTACGCGGTTCCGAAATGACTGGGACACATCACTAACGAAATGCCCCATACCTTTCTTTGTTTCGTCTGGCACATGCACCAGCCGTTCTACAAAAATCTCATGACGGGCGAATACCGCCTGCCCTGGACGCGCATGCACGCCTTGAAGGATTACTACGGCATGGTCAAAGTGCTGGAGGACTTTCCCAACCTCCACCAGACCTTTAATCTGGTCCCTTCGATGCTGCTGCAAATCGGCGAATACGCGCGCGGCGAGGCCGCCGACCCTTTCCTGCGCTGCGCCACGA
>JAICMB010000217.1 GCA_025929455.1 Bryobacteraceae bacterium
TGCCGCATGCGGGTCATCAGTCTGAACCCCAATTTTGCGCAGAAACACAGCAACGACCGCGTCCGGACTTGAAGATCTGACACTCAAGTAGCACACTCCGCCGGGTAAGCCTGGGACTTCCTCGCAGAAGTCGTCAAGACGAACCGGAAGGAGAAACTCGACTCCATGTTCGCGCGATAAACGATCAATAAGGTGTTGTCTTTCAAAAGTCGTCCACATACTGTTGAGGTATTCCGGACTCAGGATCGCGATGCAATACCGACAAGATCTGTTATAAATGCGGGCCAGTGTCTCATGGAGATTTCGTCCCCACAGTGTGTGTTGCTCGAATCGGTCGTAAAATACGCGAATTCCATTTTCTCGAAGCCTAAGAGCGACAGCCTCAGCGAACATGCGTTGCTGGCCAGCGAACGACAGTGCTACGTGATATCTGTGGGATAGCTTGGACACCGGTACAATTATATGTCCCTTGATCTGTATGCTGTGTGACGGCGGGACAAATTCTCGTCGCTCCCAACGTGCCTTGCACAAGTATGCAGGTGCATGGTGACGTCTAAACGCATCTATCGTAGATTTGCACCTTTGCTCGCATTGTACGCTCCCACAAGAGCTGGATCTTTTGGGCTGCGCTGTAACGTCCTCTGAAAAGGGTACGATGGTGATCACATTTCAATCGCTCGCGTGAGCCGCCTGGCGCAGCATCGGGCCGCGCCCACTATGTGATTTTCTTGGCACGGCTTTCACGAATATAGTTAAATCATCCGCCCGATCTCGGCTGCGGAGTACCGTTGCTCTTCGCTCTCGGCCCTCATTGGGTGCTTTTTCAAAGCAGACAAATCATGTATCAATTTGACTGAACAGATCGCATGTTGACGACGGGTCCGGCAGCCGTTGTTGGCAGTGTCAAAATAGCGGGTACCGGTACCGGAATACCTGGGCGAAATAGCATCAGGCGATTAAGGCACTTTAATGTCTAGCACTTAAGCTGCACATAAGCAGTTCCCGGTTGCTAGTGCTCTGTCTCATCACATTTCTCGCGTGAGAAGAGAATTCGGTAGCTGCTTAACCTACTGTGTTGATAGCAGGCACGATGCTCGCCCTGTTGGGTCACATGAGCCGCTCGATGCTGGAGCGTTACTCGCACATCCGCGTGAACGCTAAACGAGAAGCCGTCAAAGCTCTGGCCGTTGCCCCAGAATCAACCCTGGTCCCCTCAAAAGTCCCCTCAGTCGTGATTCCTCACCGGGCCAACTGATCGTAAGGTAGTGATTTGTTTGAAGCTGGCGGAGGGATTTGAACCCCCGACCCTCTGATTACAAATCAGATGCTCTACCAACTGAGCTACGCCAGCACAAAGCGCTTTGCGAGAAAATTGTAGCGCGACCCGAGGCGCGCGAGGCGCGCATTGTACTTGCGCCCGCTCGCGCTTCTGATATGCTTGCCGCAATGTCGAACGATCTGTCCGAACTCGACTTCCAGCGCTTCTGGCGCCGGCTCCAGCAATTGGGCCTGAACGCCTACGAAGCCCGCAGCTATTTGGTGCTCGTGGGCCATCCCCGTTTCAAAGCACTGGAACTCGCCGCGCGCGCCCATGTGCCGCGGCAGAAGATCTACGAAGTGCTGGACAGCCTCGTCGAAAAAGGCTTCGCACAGGTCGTCCAGGAACGCACCAAGCTGTTCTCCGCCGTTGAGCCGCGGCTGGCGGTTCCCAGCTATCTCGCGCGGCGCGCGCAGACCGTGCAGCAGGAGTTAACGGATCAAAACCGCGCGGCCGGCGCGTTAATCGACGATCTGGCCAGCGCCTATTCCGAAGGCCAGGGCGGACGCGGCACTCTCGATTTCCTGCGCATCGTGAGCGAGCCCGGACAGGCCGCCCTGCATTACCGCAAAATGTTGGCCGATGTGCGCGGCGAATATCTGGAATTCTCTCGCCCGCCGCATGCGGTGGACCCGCTCGACGAGCAGTTGGTGCGGAGCGCGCGCGAACGCGGCGTGGCCTGCCGCCTGCTGCTCGAATCCGGCACCTTCGACCCGACGCATCGCGACCACCTCTATGAGTACGCGTCCATCGGCGTCGAGATCCGTCAGGCCCGTTCACTGCCCATGAAGCTCGCCCTTTTTGACGGCGAGCGCGGTCTCATCGCGCTACTCGACCCCGTGATCACGCGGCCCGCGTGGACGTCCGTTGTTTTTGAGCATCAAGGCCTCGGCGAGGCCATGAAGGGACTTTTCGAGAACTACTGGCGCGCTACCGACCCCAATATTCGGAGCGCCGGCGCACTCTAGGCGGTCGCCGCCCGTTGCCCTTTCTTCGATCGCACCTCGCGCACCGCATAGATCCGCCGCCCCTGGCTTTCGAAGTACGTGCGCATCAGCACCTCGCCGAGCAGCCCGGTGCTGAACATCATGAGTCCGCCCAATAGCAGCAGCGCGCCCGCGATCGCCAGCGCGCCGTGATCTTCCAGCATGCTGTGTCCCGATAGCTTGTGAATCGCGAGCCCGCCCAGCACGCCTCCGCCGAGTGTGACGCCGAGCAGTCCCATGCGCCCGAAAAAGTGCATGGGCCGCGTGAAGTACTTCAGCAGAAATTTGATCGTGAGGATATCGAACAGCACGTTGAAGGTGCGGCTCAGCCCGTAGTGCGAATCGCCGTTCGCGCGCGGGACGTTGTGGATCGGCACTTCCGCGATGCGCGCGCCGTAGAAGCTGGCGAGCGCGGGGATGAAGCGATGCAACTCCCCGTACAGATTGACGTCCTTTAGAATCTCCGCGCGATAGGCTTTGAACGTGGTTCCGAAATCCCGCAGCTTCACGCCGGAGGCGCCCGCCATCAGCCAGTTTGCAATACGCGAAGGGATCTTGCGCGTGAGCGCGTTGTCCACGCGATCTTTGCGCCAGCCGCTCGCGATGTCGTATCCCTCGTCGATTTTCGCAAGCAGCGCCGGAATGTCTTCGGGAGCGTGCTGCAGGTCGCCATCCATCGAAATCACGATGTCGCCCTGCGCCTCGTCGAAGCCTGCCGAAAGCGCGGCCGTCTGTCCGAAGTTACGGCGTAGCCGCACCACCTTCATGCGCACGTCGAGTTCGGCGAGGTTGGCCAGCAGTTCGAAGCTGCGGTCGGTGGAGGCGTCGTCTACAAAGACAATCTCAAAGGGCCGCTCTAACCGCTCCAGGACCGCGATGAGGCGATCGTAAAGCGGCAATATCGACGGTTCTTCGTTATGGATAGGGATTACGATCGACAGCATGCGCGTAAGTCCTTATTTTACCGTTTAGAGATGCATAGGAACGAACATTTGTTGCAGAAATGTGGATACCGTGCGCTGTCGGGCCGCCGGCGCCCGGCGCGACTGCGGGAACGGTCACAAAGTACCTCGATGTTTGCGGCGGCCCTTCTGAACAGAAACGTTCCCGCATTCGCGATCCGCGCGGCACAAATTAGCTTTGCCGGAATCGATGACTTCGATACAGCTCTCGCGTATAGTCAACGCTTTCGGTGGAATTCGCCTCGCTCGCGTGACAGCGTCGGCGATGCGGCGGATAGCAGTCGCTCCGGCAACAAGCATGCTAAATCACCTTCCATCATGCCTCCCATCCGGCGCACACTGCGGAAGTCTCACCGGGCAAGTTCTCTATAATAACGGGCATACATGCCTGAAACACAGGTCTACGACGCCATCGTGGTCGGCTCCGGCGCGACCGGCGGCTGGGCGGCCAAACGGCTTTCGGAAGCGGGGTTGAAAGTCGCGCTGGTCGAGGCCGGCCGCGACGTTTCCCCCAAAGAGTTCACCGAGCACATGCCGGCGTACAAACTGAAATACCGCAACATGTCGCCGGAAATCGTGCGCACGCGCCCCGTGCAAAAGCAATGTTACGCGTGCATGGAGTATAACTACGACTGGTTCGTCAACGACCTCGAAAATCCATACAGCACGCCGGCGGATAAACCGTTCACGTGGCAACGGCTGCGCATCGTCGGTGGACGCACGCTGGTGTGGGGCCGTCAAAGCTATCGCATGAGCGACCTCGACTTCAAAGCCGCCAGCCACGACGGTTATGGGCAGGACTGGCCGATGTCCTACAAAGACATGGCGCCGTACTACGACATCGTCGAACAGTATGTCGGCATCAGCGGCGCCGCCGAGGAAAATCCAACACTGCCCGATGGCCGTTTTCTACCGCCCATGAAAATGACCTGCGGCGAATTGCACCTCCGCGACCAGGTCAAAGCGCGCTTCGGCCACACCATTACCATCGGACGCACCGCCATTCTCACTCAGAATCACAACGGCCGCGCTGCCTGCCACTATTGTGGCCCTTGCGAGCGCGGCTGCGTCACGTTTTCTTATTTCAGCAGCCCGTTCACAACCGTGAAAGACGCACTCAAGACCGGCAACTGCAAGCTGATTACGAACGCCGTGGTGCGCCACGTTGATATGGAGAACGGCGCCAATCGCGCGACCGGCGTCACGTACATCGACCGCGTTTCGCATCGGCCGTATCAAATTAGAGCGAAAACGGTCATCCTCTGCGCGCAGGCTCTCGAATCAACGCGCATTCTGCTCAATTCGTCAACGCGCGTCTATAGCAACGGTCTTGGCAATTCGAGCGGCGCGCTGGGTCATTACCTCATGGACCACGCGGTGGGGGCGGGTGCGCGCGGCGAGCTGCCCGGCTTTGCGGCCAACCCCTCCATGAGCGGACCGCACCGCGCGAACGGCATCTACGTGATCCGTTTCCGAAATGTGCTGAACGGCCCACGGCATCCGCGCTTCATTCGCGGGTACGGTTACCAGGGCGGCGCCAATGCCGAGTTCGCGTTCGATGCCGAGGGATTCGGCGCCGATTACAAAGCGGCAGTGAAGAAAGGCGGTTACGGCATTAATCTCGGCGCGTTCGGCGAATGCCTGGCGCGCTGGGATAACCACGTCTCCATCGATCCGCAGTTAAAGGACGCCTGGGGCATTCCCGCGCTCCACATCTCCATGTCGCAGGGCGACAACGAGAAAGCCATGATGGAAGACGCCGCCGCGAGCGCCGCCGAAATGCTCGAAGCCGCCGGCGCGCGCAACATTCGCGTGAACTCGCAGCTCGCCATGCCCGGTATGGCCATTCACGAGGTCGGCACCGCGCGCATGGGCACGGGCCCGAAACAATCGGTCCTGAACGAGTGGAATCAACTGCATGACATCAAGAACGTCTTCGTGATGGACGGCTCCTGCTTCCCGTCGTCCGCGTGCCAGAACCCGACTTTGAGCATGATGGCCCTAACCGTCCGCGCGTGCGACCACCTGGTCGGCCGCTTCAAGCGCAACGAAGTCTGACGTACTAATGTTCCACTCCTGCTGCAGCCGAAGCGTGTCGCGCAAATCGGTTGCGGCTCGGCTACTGAGTGGGGCAGTCTCCGCTGCCTGCACTTGCGTATAAAAACCCGCGAAAAAAGCGGGCTGCGCCCTGATCCGTCCAACGGGTGGAACCATAGGCACGACAGCAAGAACGTCTTCGTGACCACGTCGATAGCTCCGGTTTGAACAGACCGCAAAACGGCGCACGACCGTATTCGCGCTCGCCGGCGGCAAGAGGAATACCCGTAGCTGCCCGCAACGGCACGTAACTCTCCACGTCGTGCTTGGGGAGGGGCTCTTCCAACCACCTCCCCTTTCCCCGTCCCCCCTCCGGGGCAAGCCGGTGCGGGCGGGTTCCCCCAGCCGGGGAGCACCCTGCGCGCCAGCAAACCGCGCGCGTCGCATCGCTGCTGCCGGCTTCCCCACACGAGGGCGCCGCCCCTTGTGGATCCCCGGCACGCCTCCTGCCGGTCCTAAGGAACTCCCGCGACGACGCTCCGACGTGGGGCAGGCTTTCAGCCTGCGGCGGGTTGCCAAACCCGCCTCGTCCGCCGCCGCACCGTGCCCGTACATTTCTCATGGCTTGCTGGCGAGAGCCAGTTCCTTGTAGCCCATGCCCGGCTTCGACGGTTGGCCACTCCAGACCCGCCGCTTTCCCGCCCGCTACAATCGCTTCGGAGCAGCCTCTGCAAAAAGCATGATGGAAAACCGCGACATCGCGCGCGTGCTGTACGAAACA
>JAICMB010000227.1 GCA_025929455.1 Bryobacteraceae bacterium
CCGCATGGGATCGCGATGAAGGAGCGCTTTCAGAGTGCACGCGCCGTAGGGTGGCGCCACGGACTGGCGGAGCTTTCTGGCCGGTACGCCGGCGCTCGCGCTGACCCAGGGCGGTCTGGAGTGGCGAAGTGTCGACGCCGGGCAGTGAGCCCTGGGCATCGTGCGGCAGCGGACGAGGCGGGTTAGCAAACCGCCGCAGGCTGACAGCCTGTCCCACGTCGGAGCGTCTGCTTTAGGAGCGCCGTTTCCGGAGAGACCGGCTGTAGGCGTGGATGCCTGCCCGACACGGCGGCGGAGCCGCAACCGTAAGCGGCGTTGTGCGGCAGCGGACGAGGGTAGGCAGAAAGACTGCCTGCCCCACCGACGTAGAACACGGCAGCGGAGCGGACGATATGGAATTCTGAGGTGTTGTATTAGATGGCATTTGCGCGCGCGGCGAAGATTCTGAGCTTGGCGGCGCTGGTGTGCCTAGCGTATTTCGTAGGGCGCGGTTCCCTTCCCTCGGCGGCACGGCAAACGGATAGCGGCGCGCAGCGCGTGCTTTATTATGTCGATCCGATGCATCCGGGGTATCGGTCTGACAAGCCGGGGAAGGCGCCGGACTGCGGGATGGACCTGAAGGCGGTGTACAGTTCCGACGCGGCTCCCGCGAGCATCGCCGCATTTGAAACCGAGAAGGTTCAGACGGCGCCGTTCACACGGGAGGTGCGCACGTCGGGCCGCGTCGCGCCGGACGAGGCGCTGACATTCACGGTTTCGGCCGGTGTGGATGGCTGGGTGCGGCGCGTCTACTCCGACCGGACCGGAACGCGCGTCAAGCGCGGCGACAAACTGGCGTCCTTCTATAGCCGGGATATCTCGTCGCCCCAGCAAGCTTATATTTACTCGCTGGATTCGTACGAACGACTGCGGCGAGCACCATCGCCCGTGGCCGAACAGTTGTCGTTAACCGCGGACCAGTTGTCCACCGCTCGCGACAATCTGCAGTTCATAGGCATGGGCAAAGCGCAGTTGGACGAACTGGCGCGCACGCGCCGCGAGTTATATGAGGTCGATCTCGTCGCTCCCGCGGACGGCCTGATCCTCGAGCGCCATGTCGCCGCCGGCCAGCGGTTCATGAAGGGTGAATCTCTGTACCGCATCGCGGGTCTGGATCACGTCTGGGTACTGGCCGAGATTTATCCAGGCGACGCGGCCCTAGCGAGTTCCATCCGAACAGCGCAGGTAAGCGTGGAAGGGCTGCAGCCGATCGACGCGCATATCTCGCCGGTCCCTGCGCAATTCAATGAACAGGGCCGGACCGGGAGATTGCGGCTCGAAGTAGGTAACGCAGGCGGCATTCTGGTCCCGGGCATGGTCGTGAACGTCGTGCTCCGGTTTGCGCCGCGCCCCACGATTACGGTGCATGCCGATGCCGTAATCGATTCGGGCGCCGACCAGCACGTGTTTGTCGCTGGGGACGGCGGCGCGTACGAACCTCGCGAGGTCGAGACTGGAGCGCAGCAAGGGGACCGGGTCGAGATCCTCAGCGGTCTGAAAGCGGGGGAACGCGTAGTGACCGCCGGTGCGTTTCTGCTCGATTCGGAAAGCCGCATGAAAAACCCCGCGGTGCAATGATCGAGCGGCTGATCGAATTCTCGGCGCGGCGGCGCGGGACAGTAATCGGAGTAGTCCTCGCGCTGGCGATGTGGGGCGCGTGGAGCATGCGGCACATGCCCCTCGATGCACTGCCCGACACCAGCGACACACAGGTGATCGTGTATTCGCACTGGGATCGCAGCCCGGACCTCATCGAAGACCAGGTGACCTATCCGATTGTCACGGCCATGCTGGGAGCGCCGAAGGTGAAGACGGTCCGCGGCGTCTCGGATTTCGGCTACTCGTTCGTGTATGTGATTTTTGAGGACGGCACCGACCTGTACTGGGCGCGAACGCGCACGCAGGAGTATCTGGCGGGAGTTCTCTCCAGCCTCCCCGCCGGCGTTCGGACAGAGCTCGGTCCGGATGCGACGGGCCTGGGCTGGATTTTTCAATACGCTTTAACAGACGACTCCGGAAAGCTGTCTCCGGCGCAGCTGCGGAGCACGCAGGATTTCTTCCTGCGATATCACCTGCGCTCCGTTCCGGGTGTGGCGGAGGTGGCTGCGGTGGGCGGGTTCGTGCCGCAATACCAGGTCAGCGTGGATCCGTTCCGGCTGCGCGCATTGGGCCTGTCCTTCGCGAGCGTGGTGGAAGCGGTACGGCGGAGCAACATCGAAACCAGCGGGCGTCTGCTGGAGTTCGGCGGCTCCGAGTATATGATCCGCGGCCGCGGGTATTTGAAAAATCCCCTCGATCTCGAAGAGGCCGTGGTGGCGGGCGGCGGGACATCGCAGATCGTGCGGGTGAAGGACGTTGCCAAGGTCACGTTGGGTCCGGACATACGGCGCGGGCTGGCCGATCTGGACGGCCGCGGGGAGACCGTCTCCGGAATCGTGATCATGCGCCAGGGAGGAAACGCGGACCGCGTCATCGATGGCGTGAAGCGCAAGTTGAAGGAGATCGCCCCGGGACTGCCGCCGGGCGTGCGCGTCGTACCGGTGTACGACCGCTCCGAACTGATCCATCGCGTCATCGGCAACCTGCGTTGGACGTTGATCGAAATCATTGTCACGGTGGTGCTCGTAATCCTGCTGTTTCTCTGGCACCCGCCGAGCGCGGTGATTCCGATCGTGACGATACCGCTGACGGTTCTGGCGGTCTTTGTGCCGTTCCATTTCCTCGGCCTGTCGCTGAACGTGATGTCGTTGGGCGGCGTCGCTATCGCGGTGGGGGCCGTGGTGGACGCGGCGATTGTGGTCGTGGAACAGACGCACAAGAAGCTCGAAGAGTCGCAGGCGCAAGGCGGCGGGGCGGATACGGAAGTGGTCATCCTGCGCGCGGTGAAGGAAGTCGGCCGGCCGGCGTTCTTCGCCATGTTGATCATGGCCGTCGCGTTTGTCCCGGTGCTGGCACTCGAAGGTCAGGAAGGACGGCTGTTCCACCCGCTGGCGTACGCGAAGAGCCTGACCATACTCGTAGCGGCATTGCTGGCGATCACGCTCGATCCGGCGCTACGGCTGACACTGGCGCGGCTGGGGCACATCGATTGGGGAGCGCGGTGGTGGGGTCGCCTGATGAAGTTCGCATTCGGCGTCGGAATCCTCCGCGAAGAACATCATCCGCTGAGCCGGTCGTTGATACGCGTTTACCGGCCGGCGCTTCAATACGCGCTGGGACGTAAAGGCCTAGTCGCGGCGGTGCTGGTTACCGCGGCTGCCGTTACCGTTTTGCTCTACCGCCAGTTGGGCACAGAGTTTGTCCCACCACTGGACGAAGGCGTGCTCCTGTATATGCCGTCCACCGCGCCGGGCATTTCGATCGGGGAGGCGGAACGGCTGCTGCGACTTACGGATGCGCGCCTCAAAAGCCAGCCCGAAGTTGCGCACGTGCTGGGCAAGGCGGGCCGGGCGGATACATCCACGGATGCGGCGCCGCTGTCGATGCTCGAAACCGTTGTGGTGCTCAAGCCGCGCCGCGAATGGCCACGACCGGTTTCGACTCAAGAACTGATCGCCAGGTTCGATGCGGCTCTGAAATTTCCGGGCGTCGCCAATATGTGGACGATGCCTGTGCGCGGGCGTATTGACATGCTTGCCAGCGGCATGCGCAGTCCGTTGGGATTGAAAATCGCGGGACCCAACTTGCAGCGGATCCAAGAGCTGGGATCGCAGGTGGAAGATCTGCTTCGCGGCATCCGCGGCACGCGCAGCGTTTATGCCGAGCGCATGAACGATGCCCGCTATATCGATATTCAGTGGGATCGCGGCGAATTAGCGCGCGCCGGTATCACGATGGAAGAAGCGCAGACGGCCGTTCAAAACGCTATCGGAGGCGAGAGCGTGACGACCGCGATTCAGGGCAGGGCGCGTTATCCCGTGAATGTGCGGCTCCCACGCGACTGGCGCGGCAATCTCGACGCTCTGCGACGCGTGCCGGTCGACAACGCGGGCGGAGGCGATCCGTCACCATTGGGACAACTGGCAACGGTGGAAGTCGTGCCGGGGCCCGCCATGATTCGCGACGAAAACGGCATGCTCACCGGATACGTGTATCTGGATGTGGGCGGCCGCGATGCCGGCGATTACATGGCGGAAGCAGCGGGGGTGCTGGCACGGCGGCTGAGCCTTCCCGCGGGATACACGCTGGCCTGGAGCGGACAGTACGAAGCGTACCAGCGAGTCACCCGGCGTCTGCTTCAGGTTGTCCCGCTGACGCTTGCATTCATTGCCGTGCTGCTTTACTGGAGCACGCGCTCGTGGACGAAGACCGGGCTGGTGCTGCTCGCCGTACCGTTCTCGGCGATCGGCGCGATTTGCATGCTGTGGCTGCTGGGATATCCGATGAGTCCAGCCGTTTGGGTCGGCCTGATCGCGCTGCTCGGTGTGGATGCGGAAACCGGAACATTCATGGTGCTGTACCTGGACCTGGCGTGGCGAAAGCGAGTAGCGGAGGGCCGCATGCAAACGCTTGCGGATTTGCGCGAGGCCGTGCTGGCGGGTGCTGTGGGCCGCATCCGGCCCAAGTTCATGACGGTGTCCACAATGTTTGTGGGGCTCGTGCCGATCCTGTGGTCCACCGGGGCCGGCGGCGAAGTGATGAAGCGGATTGCGGCGCCGATCGTGGGCGGTCTGGCAACGTCGTTCTTCATGGAACTGCTCGTTTATCCCGTAATTTACGAGCGGTGGCGTGGTCGCGGGTTAGCGCAAGTGACCTCAACTCCGACGCGCGCCATCGCCGAAAAAACGTCTTGACGTTACTACCTGGTCACGTTACCATATAGGCACGTGCTAGGAGGCAACGTACTTTATGACAATCGACGATTTGACGCTGGATACGATGCAGAGCATCGACATCAAGGCGGACATTGGAGACGTGTTTCGTAGTGTGCTGCACCGGTTCGGGGAAGGGTTCGCGAAACCGGACGGTGAATCGCTGCAGATGACGCTGGAGCAATGGCCGGGCGGGCGGTGGTTTCGCGATCGCGGCAATGGCGTCGGCCACCTGTGGGGACACGTGCAGGTGATCAAGGCGCCGGTGTTGCTCGAACTGAGCGGGCCCATGTTCATGTCGTACCCGGCGGTGAACCATATCGAATTGAAGCTCGAACAGCGGCCCGGAGGAACGCACGTGGACCTGCGGCACCGTGCTCTGGGCTTCATCGAACCGGCGCACCGGCAGGGCGTGAGCACGGGATGGAAGCAGATCCTGGAGGGCATCGCCCAGGACTGCTCCGGGCGCGCCGCGGCGCAACGGAGCTAGATGCCCGACGAACTCGACGCCGTGTGGAAGGCCTTGTCGGACAGCACGAGGCGAGCGATTCTCGACCTGCTGCGGCAGGGCCCCCGCACGACTACGCAGATCGTCGAGGCGTTTCCGCACCTGAGCCGCTTCGGCGTCATGAAGCACATCGATGTGCTGCGCGAGGCCGGCCTGATTCACACGCGTGAACAAAGCCGGCAGCGGATCAACTCGTTGAACGTGGTCCCGATCCGGCAGATTTACGAGCGCTGGGTGGGGCGGTTCGAAGAGTTGTGGACGAGCCATCTGCTGCGCATCAAAGAAGACGCCGAAGCGCATCCGCCAAACATCCAAGCGAAGAAGCCCCCGAAAACGGGCTAAAGATGTTCGCGGATCTCTTCGTCAACGGCAGCTTGCGCGAACGAGTCTAGTTCGACTGTGCCGAGAGCGACCTTAGACCTTCCGGCAGGAACAGTCGCGGCGCAAACTTTTCGAGGTCGCGACGCCACGTCTGCCACTCATGGTTCGTGCCGGGCGACTCATAGAAAACGTGCTTGATTTTCGCTTCATCGAGCGACGCATGCAGGTTCTCGATGCCTTGCTTCATCCGCTCGGGCTCGGCCGTACCCACGCCA
>JAICMB010000122.1 GCA_025929455.1 Bryobacteraceae bacterium
CGCCCGGTGAATTCATCGACGATGATCACCTCGCCGTCCTGCACCAGGTAGTCCTTGTCGCGATGGAACAGCACGTGCGCCTTCAGGGACTGCTGGATTCCGTGGTTCAGTTCAATGTTGACGGGGTCATAGAGGTTCTGGATGCCGAGCAGCTTCTCGACCTTGCCGACACCCTCTTCGGTCAACCCGACGGCGCGATGCTTTTCATCGACCGTGTAATCGCCGGTCGTGTAGGTCTCGCCCGGCTCTTTGCCTTCGATCACTTCGCCGCGCACCAGTTTCGGAATGAGCCGGTTGACCTTGTAATATTTGTCGGTCGATTCCTCGCTCGGGCCGGAAATGATCAGTGGCGTACGCGCTTCGTCAACGAGAATGGAGTCCACCTCGTCGACAATCGCGTAATGGTGTTCGCGCTGCACGCAGTCGTCAATATTGAACTTCATGTTGTCGCGCAGATAGTCGAACCCGAACTCGTTATTGGTGCCGTAAGTGATGTCGCAGCCGTAGTTGGTTTTGCGCTCCTGGTCGTCGAGATCGTGGACGATGATGCCGACCGACATGCCCAGGAACTTGTAAATGCGGCCCATCCACTCCGCGTCGCGGTGCGCCAGGTAGTCGTTCACGGTGACCACGTGCACGCCCTTGCCTGCGAGCGCGTTCAGGTACACCGGGAGGGTCGCGACCAGCGTTTTACCTTCGCCGGTTCGCATCTCGGCGATTCTGCCGCGATGCAGCGCCACGCCGCCGATCAATTGCACGTCGAAATGGCGCATCTTCAGCACGCGCCAGCCCGCCTCACGGCAAACCGCGAACGCCTCGATCAGCAGATCGTCCAGCGGCTCCCCGTTGGCCAGCCGCTCGCGGAACTCCAGCGTCTTCGCGCTGAGCTCCGCGTCCGATAATTCCTGCAGCCGCGGTTCCCAGTCGTTGATGGCCGCCACGATCGGGCGCATCCGTTTGATCTCGCGATCGTTTCTGGTCCCGAAAACCTTGGCGAGCGTTTTATCGAGCATAAATATCCGTTTACCTTCATTTTACCGCCCCCTGCGGGGCTGCCAAGGCGGCCTGTACGCTTTTTTACGTGGCGTTCCGGCGCCTGCAACCGAACGCCATATCCCGCCCTCTTCTTTTTAGAGGCGTTCCATGCCTGAGAAAACTCACGTAGCCGCCTCTAAGATGCTGGGGTTCGGCAAAAGGTGTACGTCTCAGCGCCGCCAAGTCGAAGGACCTATCGACGGAGATCATGGCATTGATCGCGATTAGTGCGTCGGTTGCAATGCTGTGAATCGGTCATCTTTCACCTGAGCGAATCGGATTATTTTGCCCCTAGCCGAAACCTTAAACCCGCAACGATTGTACGTGGGTAGCCCGGCGTGCCGTGAATGCGCGACACGACGGGCGCGAACGGCGTGGTTTCCGAGGCGAAATAATTCTGCGTCTCGTAGTAATCGCGATTCGTAAGATTGTCCACGCTCAAGTTGAACTCGATGCCGTGGCGGATCTGGCGCACGACACCTAAATCAAAGATCGTTTGTGCCGAAGCAACAATGGAGGGGTCGTCGCCATCCAGGCGGTAGTGATTGATCGCACGCATGCGGAAGGAGCCGTTCCAGCCGTGCCACGACGCGAGCGTGAGCGCTGCATCGGCAACGAAATGGGGCGCGCTATCGACGTAAACGCGATGGTCGCCGCCCTTATAGAACGCGTTCGCGATTTTGGTGAGACCGCCGCTCAGGGAGAGGTGGCGGGTGAATGCGAGGGAGAGTTTTGTCTCATAACCGTAGGCGCGACTGGGACCTTTGAACTCGAAGCTGCCATCGTCGGGAATATAGACCAGCTCGTTGGAGTGATCGATCAGGAAAATCGCGGTGGTAAAACTCGCGCGGCCAAAGTTGGACGAAGTCCCGAACTGGTAAAAATCGGTGGTCGCAAGCCGGGGCTGCTCGGGGTGTTGCACCACGCCTCGCGCGTCAACGCTGTTGATCCCGCGGCCGTAGTTCAAATGCAGTGTCAAAGGCAACGCGTGCGATGGAGCGAACGCGAGGGAGGCCTTGCCCTGCGCTCGTCCGGCCGATTCGGTGCCGCTTTGGGCAACGTCAATACGATCGTGCACGGCGTATCGAAATTCGTCAAAGCGTAGGCCCCCGCCGAGGAGCAGGCGGCCATTCCAGAGGCTGGCGCTTTCCTGGACGTAGCCGGCGGCGTTCGTGACCAGCGCGCCGGCTCGTGTTGTTACACCGGTGGGCGTCCGTCCTTCACGCGGATATAGCCCGACATTAATATCGCTATTGTTCAGATTGGCACCGGCGATCAAGACCGTCGCTACGGATCGTACCTTCTGAGTATGCGTGTACTGCACGTTCGACCCTTCTTGAAGGCGGGAATCGTGCTGCTGAAAAGCATCGCCGTGTACCGGGTCGTGAAGATAGAACGTGAAATTTGAATATAGATCGAACAGCGAACGCGACGAAAACGCATCAGCGCGCAGCGTATCCCCGTTCGGGCGAGTCTTGCTGTAATACGCGGACACAGTCCCGAGCCACACCTTTCCGCCATCGGTCGGATCGATATAGCCGAAGCGGTCGAGTGTTCCCGCCGCGACCAGGTCGAGCGGAATCTGGCCGGATGAGTAGAACTGATTGCGGCCGTATAAAATGCGGAAGCCGAGCTTTTCATCATCGCCGAGGCGTACGGTGTAGTTGCCGTTCACGTTGTCGCGCCCGTACCGCAGCGGATTTTCGAACGGTCCATCGGTGTACGAGTTTTCGTAAGCGATGTAGGCGTCGGTGGAGTCCAGTTCGGGGCTGTAGGCGAGGAACGCTCGCCGCGTGCCGAAGTTGCCACCTTCGACGCGAACGGTCGCTTCGTCCGGCAACGATTCGCGCTGGCGTATCTGCACGACGCCGAGACCGCTGAAGTCACCGTATTCGGCACTGAAGGGTCCGTTGATGATGGTGACGCCCTGGATCAGCTCGGGGCTGAGCGCTTTGAGCGAACCCAGATAGCCTTGACCGTGGCCCTGCGTGCCCTGGTTCTGCTGTACGTCGTCGACCATCACTTTGAGGCCGCCGTTCACGCCTCCGTGATCCAGGTTAAATCCGAACCGGCGAATCTCGACCGATTTACCGCCGCCTTCGTGCTGGCCGGCGTTGATGCCCGCCGCGAGCTGCTGAAATATCTGATCGTCGCGAGTGAAGAGGGTGCGATTAAAGACCTCGGCGTTTCGCAGATCGAGAGCCGGTTCGTTAGTGTTGTCCGCGATTGTGATGCTCGTGTTCTGCGAAGCAATCGTTGCGAAGCGGAGGTCCAACTCCGTCATCGCATTCGCCGGGACCTCGACATTGCGCTTTGCCGGCTCGAAACCCGGCGCCTCGATGGTGATCTCGTAACGCCCCGGCGCGGTGTGCAATTCAAACCAGCCGGTTTCGCCCGTGACGGCCGCCACCGCACGGCGCGTTTGTCCCGCGTTCAGCCGCACGGTGGCGCCGGCCACGATTCTGTCCTGCGGATCTACGACACGGCCGGAGATGCCGGATTCAGCCGCGTAGGCCGCGGACCCGAACAACAGGCATGCTACAAGCAGCAGCGGCACGCGAAGCATGCTCAACCTCGCACTGGACCGCGAGCGATTGCCGCGGCATGGCGCAGGATTTTCGGGTCCTTGGGATGGAGAGCCAGTACGCGTTGCATGATTTCGGCGGAGCGGCCGTATTCGCCGCAAGCCCGTAGCGCCCACGCATACGCATCGAGTGTAAACTCGTCATGCCGCCGGGCGAGCTCCATCGTGGCGATCGCAAGAGCTTTCTGTGGCTGCGCAGCGTGATCGATGTAATACGCGATCAATTCGTGATTGGCATTGTCGGCGTGGGCCGATTCTTTCAGCCCTTGTTGCTCGAAGTGTTCGAAATCTCGCGCAGCATCTTCTTTACGTCCAGAGAGTTCGAGAGCCTCCGCGAGCGCATACAAGTTTTCCGCGTGAGGGGCAGCACTGTACCGCTTTTCGAACAACGATACCGCCTGATCGTATCGCTTCTGAGCCACACGGACCTGTGCGAGCGCGCCCAGGGCGTAGTGATAGTTCGGAAATAGTGCGAGTGCGCCGTTCGCGTAAGTCTCCGCGCCCTGCAGATCGCCGGCCAAGAGGTGCAAATGCGCGAGCTGCGTGAGCAACCAGGCGCGGTCTTCGGCCTCCTGAAACGGCGCCGAATCGTAAGCGGATTGCATCAGATCGATGGCGCCGCTGATGTCCCCGTGCAACTCGCGCAGGTACGCGGCGCGCGTCAAACCCGCGACGTTGCCAGGCCGCAGATCGAGCATCCACTGCGCGGCTTTGACGGCCGCATCATAGTTCCCCAACTCGGCGTTCGCGTCAACGAGGTAACCGTACACGGTGATGTCGTCGGGCGTTTTCTGATTCAGCCGGGTGGCGACCTCCAGCGCCTTGGCAAACTCGTGACGGCCGAGAAGCAGCCACGTCTGAGCTTTCAAAGCTCCGAAGTTATCCGGCGACAACTGAAATGACTTCTGGAGTGTTTCTTCGGCTTTGCCGTAGTAGCTCACATCGGACGTTTCGCGAGCACGCCGTGCGTACGCCATCGCGAGAGAGTTGTAGTACGCATAGTGACTGGGTCGTTTTGCAATCTGCGCCTGCGCTTTGCGGATGCTAAGTTCGGCAGGCGTTAGCTTCGGTTCCGGGCCCGCGAACAGAGTAATCGCGGACAGGGCAAATATGATTAGTGGCTTCATGATTCTCCTCCAGAGGAACGGAGTGCCGGTATGGTTGTCCGGCACTCCAGAGCTGTTACTCAACGGGGCAGTTTTGCTCGCCCTGAGGGCCACAGCCGGTCTGGCCGGGACCGAGGTGCATACTGTTCCGGCCACTATAGGCAGGAGCGACGAACGGAAAGACGTCGGCGGGCTGCACGGCTGGAGCATTGACTCCATCGCCGATACGTGTGCCGTATTTGGACGCGTCGACCAGAATTCCCGCAACTGCGCGGCTGGCGATGTCGACGACGTCGTCGTTGAGCCGGCGGCCGTTCGGGAACCCGGCCTGATCCCCCGCGATAAATCCGAGGCGCTTGACGTTGACGGCAGGCGTGGCCGGAATACCGGTGTTGAGGCGCAACAGATCCGCGACCGGACCGGCATCGTTAGCACCGCAACCCGGGCAAATGGGCGCCTTATATTGAACAAGCGGCAAAAGGTCCGTGCGCGGCGCGGGCGGTACCGGAACGCCGATTGACGAGAAGATCTGCGCGAGCAGGGGATTGAGAAAGAACTGTGCGAACTGGCCATCGCGCTCCGGATCGTCCACGCTGAAACGATCCTTCGAACCGGTTCCGATGATGAGTTCGTTAATCAGTGGATTCCCCATGCGCTGGACCTGTGACCATGCGCCGCGACCGGCCTCGTGTCCGGCGCTGCGCAAAACGGTTACGCGCCGGCGCGATGTGGCGCCGTACGTGCCGATGACGGCCTGCTTCTCTCCGGGACCGTGCATGCGTCCATCGCTGGTGAGCATAGTGATCGGGAGTTCGAGAACGATGGTGTTCACGTTGTAGCCCGCCAGTGTATTGGGCGCGGTGTTATGCAGATCGTCTCCGTCGGCGGCTGCGCTTAAAACGCCGCCGCCCGCGGCCTTGCGAAAATTCAGCGAATCGAACGCAGCGCCCAGGTCAATGAAGAACGGATCGGCGATCGTGCCCGCGAAAACGCGAAGCCCGTGCGCGAGGGTATAAATGCCCTGTTCCCGCAGCGCATTGTAATCCGGCATAGTGCGCGGACCGACGTTGGTGGGCACAGCGAAGAGCGACTGGCCGTTAGTGAGATCTTCGGTCAAGGTTTTCGTGACCATCGTCACCGTATACGTCTGCCGCAGATTCAAACCCTCCGATCCTGCGCCGTCCAGCGCAGTAATCGGAGGAATACCGGCGAGGTTGCCTACAAAACCGGTGAAAACTCCCGGCGAACGGATCTCGGTCTTAAAACGAAATTGGAAGGTGATGTCCTCAACGCCGTCGTGGTCGTTGTCGACTTTCATTTCGTACAAGATGCCGGGATCGAAGGGGAAATAGTTGGGGCCGTTGGAAGGTTCCAGAAAGGGATCGACGTTCAAAATCATGATCACCCGGTCCGGGTGTTCCGGACTCACAAAGGTGAACCAATCCGTGATGTCGGCCTTCTGGTCCAAAGCCGTAATGGGCGCTTCGCGGTGGCTTGCGGCCGCGAGCGGCCGAGGTGCAAGTATGGCCGTGGTTATCGCAAAGGCGAGTGCTGGCCAGCCTAACTTCGTTCCAATGGTCATTGAGTGTCTCCCGTAGGTGGTCGGAATGTCTTTCACAGACAACTACGGGCAGAGCATTCAAATCGGATGTGACAGACGGAAATATTTTTATGGGTGAACTACGGGACGGTCAGAGTGCAGCCGCGATTACGGGCGGTGAGGTGGGTGCGTTGACGCCGCCGGCCGCCTCGAGAGTCACGGCGATTGCGGCTGTGGCGCTGAGTGCCACCGGCGTGCGATATAGATGCACCGCCGATCCGTCGCTTTCGGAATCGAAAAGCCCCGCGGGCGCCGGCTGGCCGCCTTTCGGGATGATCCACATTTCGTAGGTCTTTCCGGCAGGAGCCGGTGGCAGGTTGGAGGCGACCAGGAGCACGCCGCTCGCGGGATTCACGAACACACGGCCGCGCGGCGGCGCAGGTTTACCGGTTCCAAAACTCACCTCGCGCGTTTCAGGCGCTTGCAGTAGATTTAGGGCTGCACGTAAAGTCGCCGTTTCTGCCGCACTGTGTTGCGCTCGCGACTGCACAGACGCCAGTTCACCGTGCAAAGATGTGATGCTCGAAGCATCGTTCTGTGCACGGTAGCCAACGATGACGAGCGCGAGCACTGCCGCCGCAGTCACGAGAGGCCAGGCATAAACCCATCGCCAGCCGGGCTTCTCCTGTGCGCCGACGGACGCGAGTATGCGTTTTCGCAGGCGCTTGGGAGGGTCGGCCGCTTCCGCCGAAGCGCCCAGCGCGTACATCCACAGTTGCGCTTCTCGAACGCCCGCCGTGCATGCTTCACACCCGCGGTCGAGATGCGCTCGCACCTCGCCCTTCTCCGGATCATCGAGGACGCCCATGGCGAACGGCACGTAGTCGGGGCGAAGTTCGTCGCACGTCATGCCACCGCTCCGCCGTGCAACTGTTCACGCATCTGCTGCAGCGCTCTCCGCATCCAGGTTTTCACAGTCCCGAGCGGTTGCCCCAGGTGAGCGGCAATTTCCGTTTGCGACATGCCTTCGAAATAGGCCAGCTCAATGGTCTCGCGCTCGTTCTGATTGAGCCGGCCGAGTGCGCGTTTAACGTGCTGCGCGATGTCCAACTGCGCGGCTTCTTTGGGAAGGTTAGCAAAGAGCGTCGCGTGCTCCGTCTCACTCAGGTCTACCGTGTTCTGGAGGCGCCGTCCATGGCTGCGCAGATAATCGATAGCGCGATTGCGGGCGATGGCCAGCAACCACGGGCCGGCGGCCCCGCGCTCGGCGTCCAGGGTGCCGGCGCGGTTCCACACTCGCAAAAACGTTTCCTGTACCAGATCTTCTGCTGTCGCGGAATCTCGAACAACGCGCAGTATCAAACCGTACACCAGCTTTCCGTAGCGATCGTACAAGTCCGCGAGCGCCTGCGGATCGCGCTTTTGCAGACGCAGCAGGAGGTCGCTGTCGGCCGCCGCCAGAATGGCCATCAATAACGGAAGCATGGCTTTCAGGGATTATACCCGCATGCGCGTAAACGTGCCTTCACCTATTTAGTACGTCGGGAAGGGTGGCGCTGGATTGCAGTTGCAACACAATCGCACGTCCCGCCCTCTACCCTTTAGGAGCCTACTATTTAGGAGCCTACTATGCCCGAAAAAACCACCATCGAACGAGCAAAGAAAGACAAACGTGAGGGCAAAGCTCCGACCACGCAGGCCGGGGAATTTGTCCGCGAAGAGATCGAACACATTCGCCGCGGCAAGCACGGCGCGCGGTCAACCAAGCAGGCCATCGCGATCGGTCTCTCGAAAGCGCGGCGCGCGGGGGTGGATCTGCCGCCGCCGAAAAAAGGCACGACCTCCGAGGCTAGTCGCGAGCGTGCGGAGCGCGACCTGAAAGCCGGACACGCACCCAAGCACAAGAAAGCATCGACGAAGCGATCGCGCGCACGCCTTAAAGCGCTGAAGCGCGAGCCGCGTTCAACGGCATCGCATTCCGCTCTATCGAAGCAGGCACATCAGGCGGCCGCGCGGCGCCGTTCGCGCTCCCGCTCTTCGTAACGTTGTGTAACGCTGGCGTGTTTACCGAAATTTACCCGCGCAGCTCACGAAGCGGCACGACAGTTGCACAGGATACTGTGCTGGAGGAAACATGACATCGCGCCTCATCATTATTGCTTTGGCGGCCGCGGGCGCCTTGC
>JAICMB010000751.1 GCA_025929455.1 Bryobacteraceae bacterium
AACGCCGCAATGAGGTCTTTCGCCGTCTTGGGGTTCGGTGCGTTGTTCTGTGTGAGAAAGGTGATCGTGACCTTGCCTCCGCTGTCGCCGCCTCCGCCGCTCGAACACGCAGCGAGCGAACTGGCGACAAGAGCAAGGCCGCCCGCGGCAAGCGCGAAGCGCACCGCTGACTTTCGTGTGAACATTCTTTACCTCCCTGTAAAGAGACGCTGACACCAGCATTGGTGCCCAGCATTGAAACCATTCACTTGCGCCACGGTAAGTCAAAAGGTCCTCAGAAGTCAAACATTCGCTGTAACGGTTCAATAACACAACCAAGCGGCGAACGCGCAAGCATTTCCACGTAAACAGTGCTCTGAACGAATGGCTTGCCGTGGGGCGCCGATAATTTACATTGACATAGTGAAGCGCTTCAATCTATCGTGAACGAACGTCGATATGCGTCCGGGTAATCCGGGCAATTGAAACGATTGAATTTAGGACATGTGCGCGAGGTGGATTCACAAATGAAACACCACGATGACGCGCTCGAGCGGTTCGTGGCACGAGCGGCGCAGGACATCGACGTGCTGGCCGTGATCGTCAGCGGATCGTTATCGCGCGGAACGGAGCGTGCCGACTCCGACATCGACCTGTACGTGGTGGTCACAGAAGAGCGTTGGGCGGACGCATTCGAGCGTCATCGACTCATGTATGTCGAACGGAAGGGGGCAGGTTATCCTGGCGGCTATTTCGACATCAAGCTCGCCACGCTCTCCTACCTGGACGACGCGGCCGTGCGCGGCGATGATCCCGTGCGCGACAGTTTCGCCCGCGCACGAGTCGCATACAGCCGCGTGCCCGACCTGGCGGATACACTCGCGCGCATCGCGGTCGTGCCAGAAGAGCAATGGCAGAAGCGGATGGCTTCACACCTCGCTCAGGCGCGACTCCACGGCGGCTACTTTCTCGTGCAGGGGCTCACCCACGGCGATGAACTCCTCACGGCTCATGCGGCCGTACATCTGGCGACCGCGGCATGCCGCGCGCTGCTCGCCCGTGACCGCGTTCTATATGCGGGGCCAAAATATCTAAGGTCGGCGGTCGCCGGCCTTGAGAACAAACCCGACGGATTCGACGCGGCGATCACGGCACTCGTTCATGAGCCAACGGTCGCGCGCGGGCGAGCAGTGTTGGAACTGCTCGAGAGTGCCGCAGACTGGCCGCTGAGCGAGGAGGAGACGCTTTCGACGTTCGTTCTCGAAAACGAACTCGCCTGGCGATACCGCGAGCCACCACCCGAGTACCGCTGAGACGAACCGTTCGCGCTGATGCGGATGCCGCGGCGATGTTGAGCCGCGCTATCTGCGCGGCTCAAATCGGGTCGGCTGATGCGTGCGCGCCACCAGGCTACGCAACGTTTCCAAATCGCCGTCGACGAAACCCACCGATCTGGCCTGCACCAGCACATTTCCGATGGCTGTCGCCTCGACCGGTCCGGCAAGCACAGGCAACCCGGCGCGATCCGCTGTCAACTGGCAGAGCAGGTGGTTCAGTGAGCCGCCGCCCACCATGTGGATCACCCGCACCGACGTGCCGGACAAGCGCGCCGCAGTGTGCACCGCGTCTGCAAACGCGGCAGCGAGCGACTCGAGGATGCTCCTTGCGAACGTCACCGGCGCATGCGGCACTGGCTGGTCGTGTTCACGGCACCATTCGGCGATCCGCTCCGGCATGTCGCCCGGTGCCAGGAATCGCGGGTCATTGGCGTCGAAGATCGGTACCGGCGTGGTCAGCGCAGCTGCCTCGGCAAGCAAGCGGGGCAGCTCGAGGTGCAGGCCAGACCGCTCCCAGGTGCGCATCGACTCGCTGAGCAGCCATAACCCCATGACGTTGTGCAGAAAGCGGACGCGGCCATCCACGCCGCCCTCGTTAGTGAAGTTCGCCTTCCTGCTCGCCTCGGTCAGAACGGGATGCTCCAGCTCCACACCGACAAGGCCCCAGGTGCCGCACGAGATATATGCGGCATCCGGCGTCGTCATCGGCACGGCAACGACTGCGGATGCCGTGTCGTGCGA
>JAICMB010000534.1 GCA_025929455.1 Bryobacteraceae bacterium
ACCCCTCACGCGCCGGCTGTTCGAAGAAATCGCCGGCGTGAAAACTCCACTCACCGCGATCTACGAGCATCACTTTGCCCGCCATACGAATACGTTCCTGTGGGACGAGCTTGCCGCCGCCTATCTCATCGATCCGTCATTCGTAACCAAACACGAAACGATGTATCTGGACGTCGACGCCTGCTTCGGTCCCACCTACGGCAAAGTCATTCCGCTCGACCGCATCCACGCGCCCGATGCAACACCGGTGAACGTGCTGCTCGATCTCGACACCGATCGTGCCTGTTCACTCTACAAGCGCCTGCTCACTGCCGCGCCGGCGCCGCGGGATTCTCAATAAAACGCGGTGGATTCGCAGTGTCGCCAAACTCCCAGCCGGCCAGGTACGCCAGCCGCACGATCTTCTCCATCTTCGGAAAATTGATGCGATCCACGGTATCGGTCACCTGATGATAGTCGGGATGAAACGCCGTGAACCACCAGATCGCAGGGACGTCGTGCAAGGTAAACGGAAACTGATCGCTGCGGAAAAAGATGTTCAGCGCGGCTTCGTCGTCCCACTTATAACTGAGCCGCAGCCCGACGTTCTCGTTCAACCGCTCCACCGCGCGGCGATAAGCGGGCGCATACTTCGTGCCGATCAGGTTCAACTCATTCGATGTATCGGGTGCGATCTCGATCAGCCCCTTTGTCTGTTCGCTCGGCGTTTCGTTGCGTCCGATCATGTCGAAGTTGATCACGGCGCGCGTGGTCGCAAGCGGACGCGGCGGATGCTCCGTGTAGTAATACGAACCGAGCAGACCGCGCTCTTCCGCCGCGAATACCGCGAACACGATGGTCCGCTTCGGCCGCGCCGGGTTGCGCGCAAACGCGTGCGCCAGCGCCACCACGCCCACCGTGCCCGAGCCGTTGTCATCCGCGCCATGGAATACGCCGTTCGGGCCAACGCCGTTGTGATCGAAGTGCGCAGTATAGATAACGGTCTCGTTCTTCAGCACGGGATCGCCGCCTTCGATCATGCCCAGCACATTGCCGGAACTCGCGCGCCGCCGCTCGCGTGTCAGAGAGCATAGCGTTGCTTCCACGCCGGGCAGCGCCATCGAATGAGGTTGCAGCTTTGCATCGATCGCGGATTGAATCTCGCCCGGCTTCCTCCCGCCCGCCGCAATCAACTCCGTCGCGATTGCGTCGCTAACGGTGTACAGCGGAATGTGCACGTCATCGCCATCGATGGCCTGCGATGGAATGCGCGCCCGGTCCCGCGTGCTCGTCACGCGCGCCATGCGCTCCTGCGGCGAAGGATGTTTGCGATTCGGCTCCGCAACCGTCAGCACCGCCACGGCGCCGTGCTTTTGCGCGTTCAGCGCCTTCACGTGCGAGGACGCATACCGCGTGTTCCCGGTGCCGTTGAAGATCGATGCCGCATCGTTCTCCTGCGGCTCGTGATCGAACACCAGCACGATCTTCCCGCGCACATCGATGCCCGCATAATCGTCGTAGTTCAGTTCCGGCGCCGTGATTCCGTACCCGGCAAACACTACCGGCGCCCGCACCGTGACATCGTATGGAAAATACCCGTACGCATCGGGAAAACGGTATTGCGATTTCTTTCCTCCGCGTTCCACCGTCAGTCCCGACCCGTCGCGATCCATGCGGTACTCGATCAGCGGCACCGGTTGAATAAACGAATCTCCCACGACCGGGCGCAGTCCCGCCTTGGCGTACTCGCTCGCAATCCACTGCATCGCCACTTCCGACCCGCGCTGCAGCGACATCCGCCCCTCCAGCGCGTCAGATGCCAAAAACGTCAGGTTCGCTCGCATGGCAGATGCGTGAAGGGACGCATAGCCCGGCTCCACGCGCTCCGGTACACCCGCCGCCATCACCGCGCACAAACACACTGCACCGCCGAATCGCAAACACCTCATGATGGTCAGTATAAATGCACCGTACGGCGGCCAGCCTTGGCGGCGCCTGCGCTGTTGCGGATTGCCGCGCTTTGCTGATAACCTTCCCTGCGGAACCGGCTCCCAAAATTATCCGGAATTAACCTTCAGAGGAGTAAGAAATGGCCGTAGGATTCGAGTTCGCAACCGGCTGGGATATCTTCAAAATTAGGGACGGCATGAACCTGCCGGCCACTGGCGTGCGCACCACCGCCGAATTGAATCATTACACCACGTCGTTCCCCAAAGCCGCCGTCATCCGCGGCGGTCTCGGCTGGAAAATGACGGCCGACGGCACCGAGATCGAATACGTTGTCAACGAGGTCGAGGAGAGCGAGGCCGGCGAAAACCAACTGGTCGGCGTCCTGGGCGATTTCATGAGCTTCATGAATATGATGAACGCGCGCAACATGCAGGAATTTCTCACAGCCGCTAACTTTCCGCCCGGCACATTTCGCGCGCCGAACGACCGTTTTGTCGTCCACATCGATAACAGTCTGCGCATGAAGAATATCGAGGCCATCCCGCAGGTCACCGGCGGAATCCGGCTCGGCCGCATCCGCAAACTCTGGCGCATTCTGGCCGACCCGCAATCGCGTGCCGCGCAGCAGTTCTTCTCCGAATCGGCCGGCGGCACGCCGATTTATTCGAGCATGGTCCGGCAAGTGACGCTCGATGCGAAAGCGTTCGCCGATCCGAAATGGGCCGGCCATAAGCCCAGCGCCAAACTACGCGGCTTACTGACCTTGATCGCAACGTATCTGAAGCGCGGGTATTCTCCGAACCAGGACGGCGTCGGCGCGGTCAAATATCTGTTCATCATGATGTCGCGCACAAAATTCAGTGCGCTCTTCAACGACCTGCCGCAAGACGAGCAAACCCACTACAAAGGCGCCAAACAAGACTGGGTGGATCTGGTGTGCAAGACCGTGATGTCTCAAGTGGGAGGCATGCCCGCTACCGGGGTGGACCCCAACGGTCTCGTGATCGAGCGCAAGGTGAACGACCGTTCCAATCTCAAATCGGATCAGGCCATTCAGATCCCGATCGTACGCAAGGATTGGTTGAAAGGAATGCTTGAGAACCGAGACCTTCTAAGCGCGGAGGCAAATCCGCTGGGCGGCGGCGATGATGCGCTCTGGCGCGATAGCAATCCCGAGTTGGGGCACCGTTTGCGCGGACTTGCCGGTCTCGGCGATCGCATGGATGCCGTTCACTACAACGGCGCAAATAAAAAGGGCGCCATCATTGAGTTCCGCGCCCGCCAGGCCTCGCTCGACTACAAGCTG
>JAICMB010000225.1 GCA_025929455.1 Bryobacteraceae bacterium
CTTAGCTTCGCCCGCTAATGTATCAGAACGGACGCCATGTAGTACACCACCGGCATCGAAAACAAGCTGCTGTCGATACGATCCAGCCAGCCTCCGTGTCCCGGCAGCATATGGCCGCTGTCCTTCACGCCGGCGCCGCGCTTGATCGCCGATTCGCACAGATCGCCGATCTGCCCGGCGACGTTCGCCACTGCGCCGATCACGAGCGCTTGCCACACCGCGATCCCGTGGATCAGGTGGCCGAAGTAGAAATACGCGTAGACGATGGTGAGCACGAGCGATGCAGCCGCGCCCTCCCAGGTCTTGCCCGGACTGATGCGCGGCGCGAGCTTATGCCGCCCAAACGCTTTGCCGATATAGAGCGCCGCAACATCGCCGACCCAGTTACAGGAGAGCGCGAACAGCAGCCATAGCGCGCTGAACTCGCGCAGTCCCGCCGCGGTGCGCAGAGATCCGAAGATATACGCAACACCGAAGACAAGCGCAGCGGCGAACGGCAGCGCGTTCGGCAACTCGCGCGAGGTCATGGACAGCGCGAGCGCGAGCAAAGCGATGAGCGTCAAAAAAATGAACTCCGGGCGCGGCAGAAACAGGACGGCTACTCCGGCCACGTAGCCGAACAGACCCGGTGGGCGCAAGTTATGATGCGCGATGAGATCGCCGTATTCGCGAAACGATAGAATGCCGACTATCGCGAGCGCGGCGAAGAACAGCCACGCCGGCGCCCAGACCGCGATGTAAACGAAAACCGGAAGCAGCACCAGCGCGGTGACGACGCGCTTCATGTGGCCGTGGCAGGTACCGCTTCCATCCAGTCCGCGTCTACGCCTGACGGGCCCAGGCCGCCGAAGCGCCGGTCGCGCTTCTGATAATCGAGAATGGCTTCGAAAAGATGCGCGCGGCGGAAGTCCGGCCACAGCGTGTCCGTCACGTACAGTTCCGCGTACGCAATCTGCCACAGCAGAAAATTGCTGACGCGCATCTCGCCCGAAGTGCGGATCAGCAGGTCGGGGTCCGGCGCGTTCGATGTATACAGGTGGTCCGAAATGGCGGCCTCATCCACGCGCAAGCTGCCCAGTTTCCCGGCCGCGCGCGCTTTATCGATGATCGCGTTTACGGCGTCCACCAGTTCCGTGCGCCCGCTGTAGTTAATGGCGACGTTCAGCCGCATGCCCGTATTGCTTGCGGTAGTCGCGATGGCGTTGTCCAATTCCTTGCGTACCGCCATCGGCAGACCATCCACGCGGCCGATACATTGAAAGCGTATATTGTTGCGCAGAATTTCGGGCAGTTCGCGGCGTAAATAGAACCGCAGCAGATGCCACAGCGTGTCGACTTCCGTGCGCGGCCGCTTCCAGTTTTCCGTGGAAAACGCGTACAGCGTCAGGGCGTCGAGCCCCAGCCGCGCGCCCGTCTCGACACTGATGCGCACCGGTTCTACACCCGCCCGATGTCCGGCGACTCGCGGCATGCTGCGGCGGCGTGCCCAGCGGCCGTTGCCGTCCATGATGATCGCGATGTGGCTCGGAATACGTTCGGGATCGATCGCTTCCGCCAGGGCCCATTCGCGGGACCCTGGCGTCAGTATTTCGAACAGATCCTTCATGCAGCGCTAAGTTCTTATGGTACACGCAACGGCCCTGCCGCCGCGCCGTTTTTCACGCGTTAGCGGTACCAATCGCGCTGATAATGATAGTGGTTGCCGTCGCGATCGTAGCCGGGGTCGCGCCAGTTGGCTACATGCAGCGGCGCATCGAGCTTGAACGTGACGACGGTTTCAGCGGGAACATCGATCCTGCCGCCTTTTGTGAGGACCTGTCCGCCAGCGCCAGCCGCACCGCCCGCAACGGCGCCAATGGCCGCGCCTTTGCCGCCGCCGGCGATCGCGCCGATAATGGTGCCCAGCAGCGCGCCGCCGCCCACGAACTTCGCCGTCCGGCTATTCTTCCCCAGGCCCTCCCGGTCGTTAAACTCCTTCGACCTGGTGTCGACCACGTAACGCTGTCCATTGACGGTAACGGATTCCAGGTCGAGCGTCATGTCGTTATCGCGCTCCTGGCGTACGATCAATTCTGCCGGCGCGCCACGCGGGATGGCGACCTTTCCGTTACGGTCAAGAACATCGTTCGCGACATGGCCAGCGTAAACGCGGCCCTGATCGTTCCAATGCTGCATGTCGATTCGCTGATCCGTGCGAACCTGAATTTCCGTTCCGTCGGGAATCGTTGCGGCCATCGCGCAAATTTGCGTTCCCATGAAAAGCGCCGAAACGGCAAGTACGAACTTTCGCATCGATACCTCCCTTTCTTGGTAAGTGCGAGCAAGCAGCGGGCCAAGTAACCGTGACAGAGCAGGCGCTTATTCAGGCACCAGTGAACGCGTACGCGCGCGCATTCTCGGCGATCGCCCGCAATTCATCAGCGGTGAAACCTAACGATTGGGCGAGATCGAATTCGCGAGCCAGAGTAGTGCAGAACAGCGCGGGATCGTCAGTGTTCAACGTAACCGGCACGCCGGCTTCATACAGCCTGCGCACCGGGTGTTCTCGCGCGCTGGGCACTACGCCGGTGCATACGTTGCTTGAAATACAGACCTCGAGCGGAATACCGCGGCGCTTCAATTCCATGAGGAGATCGGGATCGTGTACGGCAGCGATGCCATGACCGATACGCTCAGCGCCGATGTCGATGGCTTCGCGCACTGCTTCCGGGCCTCCCGTCTCGCCCGCATGACAGACGAGATGCAGCCCGCCATCGCGCGCAAACGCGAATATATCGCGGAACAATCGCGCAGGCCCACGTAGTTCATCGCCGCCGATGCCGAACGCGACCGCGCCGTCGTCCCTCCGCGTCACCGCGAAGCGCGCAACTTCCATCGCGTGTTCGGTTCCGAACTGACGCACCGCGTCGGGAATCCATTGGGTCTGGACGCCGGATGTGGAGCGGGCGCACTCGTTGCGAATCGCGTCCCAAGTGGCGTTCAGGTCCTGCCCTTTCCAGAGAATCACTCCCGCTGATAGCGTGACTTCCGCATAGCGGATGTCCTGCGCCGCGAACTGCTCCAGCATGTGCCGCGTGGCGATCGCGTAGTGCTGCGGCACGCGGAGCTTCTGATTGAGCCAGATATACGCGCACAAAAAATCCGCGAAGGACGTACCGCAGCGCATGTTTTCCGCGATCTCTTCGGACGTCAGAGCAGGATCGATTTCGCGCAATGTTTCAGAGGAGATCGTGCCCTCCAGATGCACATGCAACTCCGCGAAGCCGGGCGTCTCCGGAAACACGTTGCCATAATAGCGATTGATGACCGCAGCGGACGTCGAAGCCATCGTCGGGGGATATCACGGCGACCCTTTCCGCATTCTCGGACCACACCGCACCGCGGAAGGTTGGGAAGTGCGCGCGTTCTTGCCACAGGCGCAGAGCGCGACCGTTTTCAGCCACGGACGCGCATACGCGATGAGCAAACTGGATGCGCAGGGATTCTTCGTCGCCACGCTGGACGGCGATCCCGGTGATTACAAGCTGCTCGCGAAACTGTGGAGCGGCATGGACACGGAAGTGGAGGACCCGTACCGCTTCCCTCCCCTGCTCACTGATTTCGATCTGCATCTGCACGGCGAAGGTACGCATCACGAGAGCTACAAAACCATGGGCGCGCACCTCGTGACCACGGACGGCGTGGCAGGTGTGCGCTTCGCCGTGTGGGCGCCGAATGCCGAAACCGTTACGGTGGCCGGCGACTTCAACGATTGGGACTCGCGCCGTCATCCGATGCGGCCGCGCACCGGCGGAATCTGGGAGCTCTTTATTCCGCAGATCGGCGCGGGCGCTTGCTACAAATACGCAGTCCGTTCCCGCGTCAAGGGCTACCAGCAACAAAAGGCCGACCCATACGCTTTCGCGACCGAAGTGCCGCCGAAGTCAGCTTCGCGCGTGTGGGATTCGAACGCGTATCAGTGGCACGACAGCGCGTGGCTCGAGCAGCGCGCGGCCACGGACTGGCTCCGCTCCGCGTTTTCGGTGTACGAACTGCATCTGGGGAGCTGGCTGCGTGGGGACCATAACGGGTTTCTCAGCTATCGCGATCTCGCGGCGACGCTGGTTCCGTATATGAAGCGGATGGGCTACACGCACGTGGAGTTGATGCCGCCGCTGGAGCATCCGTTCACCGGATCGTGGGGCTATCAGGTGATCGCGTATTACGCGCCGACCGCGCGTTTCGGCACGCCCGACGATTTCAAATTTCTGATCGACCGTTTTCACCAGGAAGGCATCGGCGTCATCATCGACTGGGTTCCCGGCCATTTTCCTAAGGATGCGCACGGCCTAGCGTTTTTCGACGGCACCGCGCTTTACGAGCACGCCGACCCGCGCAAGGGCGAGCACCGCGACTGGGGCACGCTGATCTTCAACTACGGCCGCAACGAGGTGCGCACGTTTTTGATCTCGAACGCGCTGTTCTGGCTGAAGGAATATCACATCGATGGATTGCGCGTGGATGCAGTCGCGTCCATGCTCTATCTCGACTATTCGCGCCAGCCGGGCGAGTGGGTGCCGAACATTTACGGCGGCAACGAGGACCTGGAAGCTATCGCGTTTCTACGACGGTTTAACGAGCTCGCGCATGAAGTGCCCGGCGCAGTTACGATCGCGGAAGAATCGACGGCGTTTCCCGGCGTATCGAAGCCCGTATATTTGAACGGCCTCGGTTTCACGATGAAGTGGAACATGGGCTGGATGCACGACATGCTGCGCTACTTCGCCGAGGACCCCGTCCACCGCAAGTATCACCACCACAACATCACGTTCAGCATGCTGTACGCGTTCACCGAAAATTTCGTGCTGCCGATCTCACACGATGAAGTCGTGCACGGCAAGCGCTCGCTGGTTTCGAAAATGCCGGGTGACATGTGGCAGAAATTCGCCAACGCGCGCGCATTTCTGGCGTACATGTATGCGCATCCGGGCAAAAAGCTGCTGTTTATGGGCAGCGAAGTGGGCCAGTGGGAGGAATGGAACCACGACGTGGGCGTGCCGTGGGAGGTGCTGCAGTACGATTTCCATCGCAAGTTGCAGGAGTTCGTGCGCGAACTGAACCGGCTGTACCGGGCACACCCCGCGTTTTATGACATTGATTTCAACTACACCGGTTTCGAGTGGGTCGATTTTCACGATGTCGAGAATTCGATCATTTCGTTCCTGCGGCGCGCCTCCGATCGCACCTTCCTGCTGTTCGCGTGTAACTTCACTCCTGTTCCGCGCCTGAAATATCGGATCGGGGTCCCTTCGCCGGGGTTGTATCGCGAAATTCTTAACAGCGATTCGGACATGTTCGGGGGCAGCAACATGGGCAACGGGGGCGCCGTGATGGCGGAGGCCGCGCCAAGCCATGGGCGCGATCACAGCATCGTGGTGACGCTTCCGCCGCTCGCGGTGGTCGCGTTCGAGCCCGCACAGGCATGACGACCTATGATGTCATGATCGTCGGCGCCGGTCACAACGGCCTGGTCGCGGCGGCGTATCTGGCGCGCGCCGGCCGGAAGGTGCTGGTGCTTGAGCGCCGCGACCTTGTGGGCGGGTGCTGCGTGACGGAAGAGCTATGGCCCGGTTATCGCGTTTCAACCGCCGCGTATTTGAGCAGTCTGCTGCAGGAGCGGATCATTCGCGAGCTCGATCTACCGCGGTGCGGATACCACGTCGATGCTAAGGATCCCGCGTTCTTCTCGGCGTATCCGGATGGCCGCCATCTTTTCATGTGGCAGGACGACCAGCAAACGCTGCGCGAGATTGCGAAGTTCTCCAAGCGGGATGCGGAGGTGTTTCCGACGTATGAAGCGCATATCGAGGGTCTGGCGCGCGTTGTCGAAAGCCTGCTGCTAACCGCGCCGCCGCAGTTTCCGCCGCGCGGCGTCGCTGACCTCGCGGATTATTTCAAGCTGCTGTCGAAGCACCGCAAAATCGGAGCGCGCGACGCAGCCGCGCTGGTGA
>JAICMB010000843.1 GCA_025929455.1 Bryobacteraceae bacterium
AACGCGGCCGCGGTTGGCGCGAGGAAACCCGGCAGCGTTTTCCACCACTCGCGCGCGCCGAGCCACACCGCGCACACGATCACCACGGCCGCGGCTTTGGGATTGATCAGCATCGCGATGCCGCACGCGAGGCCACACCACCACGCGCGCTTCTTCCATGCCAGATACACCGCCGCTATGTGCGACAGCAGCATTTCAAGATCGGGCGCCAGCGCCATGACCGCGGCCGGCCAGCCGAATATCAGGAAAAACGCCAGCAGCGCGGACGCCAGCGCAGCCTCGCGCCGGCCCCACATATCGCGCGCGAACCGGAACGACAACGCGCAGCACGCGAACAGATACAGCGTGTCCGCCACGCGCAGCGGCCAACCCATGCGCGCGCCCCACAGCAGATACAGCGCGGCCGATAGCGGCGGCTTGTCAAACCACACATCGCGATACAGCGTCTTGCCCGCAAGCATCTGGATCGCGCCCGCCGCAGGATACGCTTCCTCCACCCACACCACGCCCGCATGCAGCAGCCGGCTCACGAGCAGCGCGGCGAATATGGCGGCCAGCAGCGCGGCCGTCAGCACGCCCGCGCGCGTTGTACCATCGCCCTTTATGAACCGCAGAGAATTCGCGCTTGCCGTGCCAGGATTCGCCATGTCAGCTCAAGCCGCAAACACCACCACAAAGCCCGCCGTCATTGTCACCCACCTTTATAAGCTCCGCAACGGGAGCGCCGATCAGATGCAGCGCACCAGTGAGGTGCTGCACGCCTCACTGCCCGCGCTCAAGGAGGCCGGGGCGGGTCCGGTCGGCGTCTTCGGCAGCGTGATCGCGCAGGAGAGCCCGTTCATCTTCGTCGTCACGTCGTTCCCGAGCGCCGCCGCGATGGAAGGCGCGGACGAGAAGCTCACCGCCAATGAAAGCTTCCGCGCAGCGATGAAGAAGTACGCCTCCAATCCCGCACCCGGATACAAGCGTCTCGAAGCCTGCATGCTGCGCGCCTTCGACGGCATGCCTCAGATCGTGCCGCCGCCCGCCAAGGAGGGCCACTCGCACGTGTTCGAGCTGCGCATGTACGAATCGAACAGCGGCGCCACGCTGGCGCGCAAAATCAAAATGTTCAACGACGGCGAGATCGGCATCTTCAAGCGCCTCGGCATGCAGCCCGTCTTCTACGGTCAAACCGTCTTCGGCCCGCGCATGCCGAATCTCGTGTACATGCTCACCTTCGACGACCTCGCCGCGCGCGAGCGCCTCTGGCGCGCATTCGGGGCCGACCCGGAATGGCAGAAGCTACGTTCGCAACCGGGCAACAGCGATGCGGAGATTGTTTCCAATATCAGCAACTCGATCCTGCACCCGCTGCCCTTTTCGGAGATTCGCTGACGAGCGCTCTATTTCCATAGCGCCGGAGCCGCAACCGAAAGCGGCGTTGTGCGGCAGCGGGCGAGGGCCGCCGACCGTCGACTTGAGCAGGGGCTACAAGGAACTGGCCTCGCCAGTCAGCCCGGGGCATCGTGCGGCGACGGACGAGGCGGGTTTGGCAACCCGCCGCAGGCTG
>JAICMB010000662.1 GCA_025929455.1 Bryobacteraceae bacterium
ATACCTCAGCGATTCGCATGAGCCGCTAAAGTATCAGGCGGCGGCCGCTATCGTGCGGCTCACCGGAGCGCAGGAACCGTCGGCGGAGTTGTCGGCGGCCAACACCGCGCACTAGAAAAGCCGCGCCTCGCACACACGTTCTGCATCCTCCCCAAACGCCCCGCTATCATAACAAGTAACCCGCATGATCCCAGACATGATCCCGGAGGGACTCACGTTCGATGATGTCCTTCTGCAGCCCGCGCGCAGTTCTGTCCTACCGGCGCAGACCGACACGCGCACTTGCTTGACCCGCCGCATTGCCCTGAACATTCCGATCGTCAGCGCGGCCATGGACACCGTTACCGAATCACATCTTGCCATTGCGCTCGCGCAGCAGGGCGGCATCGGCATTGTTCACCGCAACATGCCGATCGAGCGCCAGGCCGAAGAAGTGGATCGCGTGAAGCGCAGTGAAAGCGGCATGATCGTGGACCCGGTGACGATGGAGCCGGACCAGCCGATTTCGCATGCGCTGGAGTTGATGAGGCGCTACCGCATCTCGGGCGTTCCGGTCACGAACCGGAACGGCAGGCTGGTTGGCATCCTCACCAATCGCGATCTTCGGTTCGAATCGCGCTACGATCTGCCCGTCACGCAGGTGATGACCAAGACGGACCTGGTGACGGTTCCGGTCGGAACAACGCTTGAGGACGCCGAGCGCATCCTGCACGAGCATCGTATTGAGAAACTGCTTGTCGTCGACGACAACTTCAATCTCAAGGGCCTGATTACGGTTAAGGACATTCAGAAAAAACTGAAGTATCCGCAGGCGGCCAAGGACGGGCAGGGGCGTTTGAGGGTCGGCGCGGCGGTCGGTTCCACGGGCGATTTTCTCGAACGCGCGCAGGAGCTGGTGCGCAAGAAAGTGGACGTCATCGCAGTGGATTCGGCGCATGCGCATAGCGAACGCGTGCTCGAAGCCGTTGCGGCGATCAAGAAGCACCTGCCCGACGTCGACCTGCTGGCCGGCAACGTGGCGACGTATGAAGGCGCACGCGATCTGATCGAGCTCGGCGCGGATGGCGTCAAAGTCGGTATCGGGCCGGGTTCGATTTGCACGACGCGGGTCGTGAGCGGAGCGGGCGTCCCGCAGATCACCGCCATTCGCGACTGCTCGCGAGCGACGCGCGAAGCCGGAGTTCCGCTCATCTCGGACGGAGGCATCAAATTTTCGGGTGACATCACCAAAGCCATTGCCGCGGGCGCCGATTGCGTCATGATCGGCAGCTTGCTCGCCGGGACCGAAGAGAGCCCGGGCGAGACCATTCTGTATCAGGGCCGCACGTTCAAGAGCTACCGAGGCATGGGCTCCATGGGCGCGATGTCGCAGGGCGGGTCCGATCGTTACGCGCAGGAAAGCAGCGGCAAGCTGGTGCCGGAGGGCATCGAGGGCCGCGTACCCTACAAAGGTCCGATCGCCGAGTTGGTGTATCAGCTCGTGGGCGGTCTGCGTGCCGGCATGGGCTACACAGGGTGCGCCAACATAACGAGCCTGCAGGCCGAAGCGCGCTTTCTGCGGCTCACCTCCGCGGGGTTGCGCGAGAGCCACGTGCATGACGTCATCATTACGAAGGAAGCTCCGAACTATCGCTTGGAGTAGTGTTCGACTGGTGGGGCAGGTTTTCAACCGGTTTTTAACCTGCGGCCGATTTGCAATCGGACTGGCGCTGGACCGAGCAAAATGGAGCTGCGGCCGAGCTTGGAACCAATCACTAAAACCGCTTGGCGGTTCGCTAGCCGCATTCTCCGGCAAGGCGGCCGAGGCCGATTGAAAATCGGCCGCAGGTTAGAAACCTGCCCCACCCGGCAGCGGGGCCGCAGCCGGGAGCGGCGTTGTGCGACGGCGGGCGAGGACAGCCAGCAAAGACTGGCTGTCCCACGGGAATTTGCGCGTACTGCGGAGATTTTGAGGTGTAGCCGCAATCCAAACGCGCTTATACCGTCCGCACAGGGGCACATCGCTACCGTGCGGACGCGGGCAGGCAGCAAGACTGCCGATCCCACGTCGAATCTGTGGCGGCTGCGAAGAACCTTGGCGCCGTGTTGCTGAATGCGGGAGCGGACGACGCCGGCCTCCGGCTCGATCAGTTTCTGCACGCGCGACTACCGGAGTTCAGCCGTTCGCGGCTACAGGACTGGATCAAAGCCGGGCGCGTGCACGTGAACGGCGCGGCGGCCAAAGCTTCTTACACTCTACGGGGCGGGGAAGCGGTCGAAGTGCAGCCCGCCGGTTTGCCGCCGCTTCGCGCGGAGCCGGAAGCGATCCCGCTCGACATTCTCTACGAAGATGCAGGGGTGATCGCGGTGAACAAGCCCGCGGGCATGGTGGTTCACGCCGGAGCGGGGGTGCACCATGGCACGCTTACTAACGCGCTGCTGCACCGGTTCCAACAGCTTTCATCCATAGGCGGTGACCTGCGGCCCGGCATCGTGCATCGTCTCGATCGTTATACCAGCGGTGTGTTACTCGTCGCCCGCAAC
>JAICMB010000332.1 GCA_025929455.1 Bryobacteraceae bacterium
CCAATGTAATGCTTCTTCGACTTCGTCAACGCCATCAGTGCGCCGACGCCAAACGAGCTACTGCGAGGCCGATCGCCGCACCAACTCTCCGGTGAACGTCCTGGCCGTAGCTAACCTCTGTAATGGATGCCGCAGGAATAATGAGCACGTTCTCTTTGCTCTTTACGAGCCGAACTTGTTTGTCGTCGATGAGGAGCTTAACGCTGCTCCCGACTTTGACGTTCGCGAGTGAGCCGCCGTCATAACTGACCTTGTACGCGTTTTCGGTTGCGGCCAATCCAACGAATGGAATTACCGCACAGAGTAGTATCGCGATGAATTGTTTCATTCAACTTGCCCCTGGATGTGTGAATCGAGTGGCAGTCAGCGTGACTGTAAGTCTCTTATCGCCGACACGGTGCGCAGTATGAGGGAGTGTTGACAAATCCGCGGAGAGGACCAACCCACTGCTCTGGCGGAAGCTGCTGATGTTCCGATCGTCAACACCTTGCGACAGTGTCGAGCGGCCCGCTCGCGCGCCTTACCAGCCCATCTGCGCCATGCGGTGCAGAATAGTGGCGCTGTAATCGTCCATGCGCGCGGGGTGCCAGCGGCGGGGCGCAGGGAGAATCGCCGCCAAGCGCGCGGCCTGTTCGCGTGTGACTCGCGATACAGGCTCGCGATACCAGTATTGCGATGCGGCTTGCGCGCCGTAGACGCCCGGCCCCCACTCGACCACATTGAGATAGAGCTCTAGAATCCGCTGCTTGCCGAGCGCGAATTCCGCCACGGGTACCAGGGAGGCTTCGATGCCCTTGCGGATCACCGAACGCGAGGTCGTAAGGAACAGGTTTTTCACGAGCTGCTGCGTAATCGTAGAGGCGCCGCGCGTGACGCGTCCGGACTCTTTACTCGCTTCGATCACCTTCTCGACCTGGTTCCAATCGAAGCCATGATGTTGATAGAAGCGCGCGTCCTCGGCGGCGACGGCCGCGTGTTGCAGGCTGGGCGCGATGGCGCGCAGCGGCACGAACTCGTAGCGCTTGTGATATGGCTTGCTTGTGAACAGTGCCTGAAGGCGACGCTCGATCTGCACGCTGGTGGTCAGTGGATTTACCCAGCGCAACAGCACGATGCCCAGCGCCATGCAAACCCACACCGCGATGGAGCACAACACGACGAATCGCAGTACACGAACGATCCAGCGCGGACGTGACTTCGCCGGGGGCTTGCGGCGTGGTCCTTGTCGCGCGGCAGGACGGGCGGCGGGCATTAGTCAGGATTGAGGACGGCGCGCAGGTATTGGCCGGTGTAGGATCGCGAGCAGGCGGCAATCTGCTCGGGCGTGCCTTGCGCGACGATGGCGCCGCCGGCGTCTCCGCCTTCCGGGCCCAGATCGATGACGTAATCGGCGGCGCGAATCACGTCGAGATTGTGCTCGATGATCAGCACGCTGCCGCCGTTCTTAATCAGCCGATTGAAGGCCGCGAGCAGCTTGCCGATATCGTCGAAGTGAAGACCGGTCGTCGGCTCATCGAAGATGAACAGCGTGCCTTTGCAGGTCGCATGCGCCAGGTGTCCGGCCAGTTTGACGCGCTGCGCTTCACCGCCCGACAGCGTCGTCGCAGACTGACCGAGGCGCAGATACCCGAGTCCAACATCGCTCAAAATCTTCAGCCGGTGCGCCAGCCGGGGCACATCCGCAAAAAACGCGAGCGCTTCTTTAATGGTGAGCTGCAGCACCTCGTGAATGTTCAGCCCGTTGTAGCGGATATCGAGAATGCTGCTCTTATAACGCGTGCCCTTGCACTCATCGCATATCAGTTCCACATCCGCCAGGAACTGCATCTCCACCGTGACGGTCCCGTCGCCCTGGCAGTTTTCGCAGCGGCCCCCCGGAATGTTGAAGGAGAAATGCCCGGCATTGTAGCCGCGCCGCCGGGCTTCGGGCGTGCCCGCGAACAGCTCGCGAATTTGATCGAAGGCCTTGATGTACGTGACAGGATTCGAGCGCGGCGTCCGCCCGATTGGCGATTGATCCACCAGCACGACGCTGCCCACTAGCGTGGCATTGTCCACGCGCCGGCAGGTGACCTTTTCAACCGCACCGGGAAACTCCTCGTCCGATTCCGCCCCTTCCTCCTCGCGCCGGAAGCGCTGTTCGAGCGAGCGGTAGATCACGTCATGCACCAGCGTGGACTTGCCCGAGCCGGACACGCCCGTGATGACGACCATCATGTCGAGCGGAATATCCACGTCGATCTCTTTCAGATTATGCGCGCGGGCGCCAACAAAACGCAGCACGCGTTTCCGGTTCACCGGCCGGCGTGCCCAGGCTTGCGATGTCACACCGCGGCCGCGCAGATATTTTGAAGTGAGCGAGCCCGCACCATCGCTCATGAGCTTGTCGTACGAACCCTCGAACGTGATGCGGCCGCCCAACTCGCCCGCACCCGGCCCGAGATCGACAATATGATCGGCCGCGCGCATCACGTCGGGGTCGTGCTCCACGACGACGATCGTGTTGCCGAGATCGCGCAACTCTTCCAGAATGCGTACCAACCGCCCGGTGTCGCGGCTGTGCAGACCTATGGACGGCTCGTCGAGCACATAGCACGCGCCCACCAGGCGCGAGCCGAGGCATGTCGCAAGCTGGATGCGTTGTGCCTCGCCGCCCGATAGCGTCGACGAAAGCCGGTCGAGCGTAAGATAATCGAGGCCCACATCGTTCAGGAACTTCAAGCGCTGCTGGATTTCGACCAGCACCTTTTCGGCGATGGCGCTTTCCTCGGGCGAAAGCTCCAGGGCCCCGAAGAATTCGTACGCGCGCGCGATGTTCAGCTGGACGACTTCCGTCATGTTGCGCCCGCCGACACGCACGTTCAGCGCCGCCGCGCGCAGCCGCGAGCCGTGGCAATCGGGGCACTCCGTGTACCCGCGATAGCGGCTCATGAACACCCGCACGTGCACCTTGTACTTCTTGGTTTCTACTTCGTCGAAGAAACGGCGCACGTGCTGGGCGACGAACGCTTTCTCGTCGACGCTCAGATCGCCGTACGCCTTCTTCAGCGGGAACTTCGTTTTGCGGGCGGCCTTCGTGAACGTCTCGTTGAAATACCAGGTGTACTGCGGCTTGGTCCAGGGGTCGACCGCGCCTTCGCCTAAGGACAGCCCCTTGTCGGGCACGACTAGATCGATATCGTAATCGATGGTGTTGCCGAACCCCTGGCACCGCGGGCATGCACCGACCGGATTGTTGAAGCTGAACAGGCCGGGCTCAGGGACCACCATTTCCGTGCCGCAGCGTTTGCACGCGAATTTCTCGCTGAAGCGCGCGCGCTCGTCGCCGGACGCGGCCTGGAAAATCACTTCGCCAGCCTCGCGATACGCGATCTCGGTGCTGTCGACCAGCCGCTGGTGCAGGTCCGGCGTGATCGCAATACGATCGACGAGAGCGAACACCGGCTGGCGGAAATCGATATCGAGCAGAGATTCGGGCGTGGAAAACTCAAACGCGCGGCCGTTTTGGAAAAGCCGGCTGAAGCCCTTCTTGCGCAGATCGAAAAGCTTGTCGCGCAATGCTTCCGCGGTAGCGTCCGCGACAACGGGGAATAGTACGTACCAGCGCGAGCCCTCCGGGCGGGCGAGCATCGCTTGCGCGACCTGATCCACCGTGTCGCGCTGCACGAGAGTGCCGCAGTTCGGACAGTAGCTGCGACCCACGCGCGCAAACAGTAGGCGTATGAAATCGTACAGCTCGGTGGCGGTGGCGACCGTTGAGCGCGGATTGCGCGTCGTGTTCTTCTGCCGGATCGCGATGGGCGGAGCGATGCCGGCGATCTCGTCGACGTCGGGTTTCTCCATGCGCTCCAGGAACTGGCGCGCATAAGCCGACAGCGACTCGACGTAGCGCCGCTGGCCTTCGGCATAGACGGTGTCGAAAACCAGCGACGATTTGCCGGACCCGGATACGCCGGTTACGACGGTCAACTGGTTATGCGGCAGCGCGAGCGAGATGTTTTTGAGATTGTGGACGCGCGCGCCCCGGATAGAAATCGCTGGTTCCAAGCTGGTGACAGGTGAAAAGATACGCGGCAGTGCGGCAGGCCTGCTTCTTTCATTATCGTAGATCGCGGCTGCAGGCGCGATCTATTGATACACAACGTTGATGACGTTTGCTTCGCCGAAGCCGATGAAGCCGCCGTCGATCTGACCGCCTGCAGAGAGCGGCGCGGTGAAACTGGTCCCGCCGCCGGTGACCATGCCGAGATAACCGAAGCCACTCACGCCCGTCGCGCCCGCGGTAGGTGTCGAGGGCAGTTGCGAAACGATCGCCGCTGGAACTTGAAATGTGCCCGCGGACGCTGGAGCCGTGCACACGAACGCCTTCGCACGCGATTGCGTTGGGTCCGCTTGGTTGAATGCCGCGGAGCCGCCCACGATCGAGATGTTCGGTGCGGATGACGTGCCCCCACCGGTCCAGGTGATGGTCAGATCGGAGCGCGGCACGTTCGTGAAGTTTCCCGAGTTGGTCCACTTCAAGTCAGCCGGTAATGTGATGCCCGCCGTAAACGCGCCGGTTGCCATGTAATCGGCATAGCCGCGAAAGCTCAGGTTTCGCCAGCCGGTGTTCGCGGAATCCGGACTCGCCTTGCGAAGCCCGCCCAGCTCAGGGACGTGCACGTATCCGATGTCATGGGCGGGA
>JAICMB010000335.1 GCA_025929455.1 Bryobacteraceae bacterium
AAGAACGCCCGCGCGCGCGGCAGCCGCCGCCATGGCCCGCTCTTCGGCCGTCAACACTTCCGTGGGCAAGCCGGACTCGAGGACGGACGTCGCCAGCAGCGCTGCGGCGCGCGCGCCCGAAACCGCGAGGTCGGTGACAGTGCCGTTGACCGCGAGCTCGCCGATAGAGCCGCCCGGAAAAAGCAGTGGTTTTACGACGAAGCTGTCCGCTGTGAGCGCCACGCGCGCGTCGCCGATCTGAATGTGCGCGGCATCCCCGAGCGGCTCGCTATTGGCGCACAGCAGCGGCGCGAACAGTCCTTCGATGAGACGGCGGCTGGCCTTTCCGCCCGCCCCGTGCGCCATGTCGATTTGCGGATCGTAGAAGCGGATGTCGGGAGCGGCCGCTGCTTTCATGGCTTAGACGGAGACGGCGATCTTGGTCAGGCTTTTGCGATGTTCGAAATTGTAGTACGCGGCGCAGGATCCTTCCGAAGACACCATCAGCGCGCCGACGGGCCGTTCCGGCGTGCACTCGTTGCCAAACAACTTGCACTGCACCGGCTTCAGCACGCCCTTCAGCACTTCGCCGCACTGCGCGGCTTTGGGATCGGTGACGCGCAGGCCCGGCACGCGGAAGCGCTGCTCAGCGTCCCACTCCGCGAACGCGCCGCGGATGCGCAAGGCCGACTGCGAAATAAAGCCCATGCCGCGCCACTCGAAGTACGGCCGCAGCTCGAACACCTCCGCCATCGCCTTCAGCGCGGCGCGATTGCCTTCCCACGGAACCACGCGTTTGTACTGGTTCTCCACCTTGGCTTCGCCGGCGTTCAATTGCCGCAGCAGCATGAGGATCGATTCGAGCATATCGAGCGGCTCGAAGCCCGAAATGACGATGGGCTTGTGTTCGTTGCGCGCGATCCATTCATACGGGCGGCAGCCGATCACGGTCGACACGTGACCCGGCCCGATGAACGCGTCGATGCGCATGTCCGGCGAATCGAGGATGGCGCGAATCGCCGGCAGGATCGTGACGTGATTGCAAAAGACGCTGAAATTGCGGATGCCTTTCGCACGCGCACGCAGGAGTGTTAACGATGTCGATGGCGCGGTGGTCTCGAACCCGATCGCAAAAAACATCACGTGCTTGTCGGGATTGCGCTCGGCGAGCCGGAGCGCGTCCGCTGGCGAGTAAACGATGCGGATGTCCAGACCGCGCGACTTGTGCTGCAGCGGGCTGCCGTGCGCGCCGGGCACGCGCATCATATCGCCGAACGCGGTGAAGATCACGTCCTGATCGCGCGCGAGCGACAGCCCGTCGTCGATGCGCCCCATCGGCAGCACGCATACCGGGCAGCCGGGGCCGTGCACCAGCTCGATATTGGGCGGCAGAATGTCTTTTAAGCCGAAGCGGTAGATCGCGTGCGTGTGCCCACCGCACACCTCCATGAACCGGTAGTGACGCGCGGGGTCCGTGAGCCGCTGAATCTCTTCGGCTGTTTTGCGAATGATTGCGGGATCGCGGAACTCGTCGACGAACCTCACGACGGCTCCCCGGTAACGGCGCGCGGCCAGGCGTCCTCCTCGCCATAGCCGCGCACCTCCTGCATGACCGCTTCGTTTTCGCCGAGGATGGCGAGCGTCTGCAATTGATCGAGCGCCTGCTCGGCGCTGATTTTGCTCATGGCGAAGCCGACGTGAACCAGCACCCAGTCGCCCTCGCCCGGTGGGTCGTCCTGCAGGAGCGCTACGTCAATCTGCCGCCGCACTCCCACGACGTCTACAACCGCGCGGCCCTGTTCGCCGGGAACGAGCTCAACGATCCGCGCCGGAATCGCCAGACACATGGCGGCCGCCTTTCCGCATGGCACGCGAAACTGTCACAGCGTGTTATAGACAGCGGAAGGAAGCAAACAGTTTCGAAGCCTGGGGCTATTCGTACCGTAACGCGCGGGTGGGGTCGACGCGGGCGGCGCGCATGGCGGGCGCGTAACCGGCGCCGAGCGCGACGAGCGCGAGCATAACGGTCGCGGCCGCGAGGACGATGGGGTCATTGGGCGTAATGCCGTAGAGCTGGCTTTGGACGAAGCGGCTCAACGCCCAGGAGAGCGGAAGTGCTACGACGATGCCGCAGACGACGAGGACTAAGACTTCGCGCATGATGAGCCAGACGACGTTGTTAGCTTTGGCGCCGAGCGCCATGCGGATTCCGATTTCGCGCGTGCGGCGGGCGACGGTGTAGGCCATGACGCCGTAGAGCCCGACAATGGCGAGCAGCGTCGCGAGCAGACCGAAGCCTGTCGACAATGCGGCTACGGCGCGCTCCGTGAGCACGGAGCGGTCGATCTGTTCTTCGAGCGTTATGAAGTCGTACACGGGGAGATTGGCATCGAGTTCGTGGACCGTCCTGCGAATGCCGCCGATAACGGACTCCGGTGCGGCCGTTGTCCTCACGTACGTAGTCATGCCGCCGGCCCAGGGAGATTCCAGGTACGGAAAATAAACCGTTCGCGGCACTTCGTCGCGCATGCCATCGTACTTGGCGTCGGACACCACGCCGATAATTTCGATCGGTGTTTTGGTGCCTGGGTCGTTGCCCATGCCGATGCGGTGTCCGACCGGGTTGCGGCTGCCGAAGTAACGCTTGGCGAACTTTTCGTTCACGATGGCGACGCGCCATGGCGGCGGCTTGTTGGGGTCGAAATCCTGTTTCGGCAACAGGAGTTCGTCGCGGGCGTCGAAATCGCGCCCGGAGAGCAGCTGCATTCCGAGCGTCGAGAAGAAGCCGGGACTGACGGCGTTGCAGTGCGGGTTCATGTCTTCGCCCGGCTTGGATGCGTAGCCTTCGACGGTCACGCTGCTGTCCCATTCGTTGCCGGCGAGCAGGTTCATCGCGGAGAGCGCGGCCGTTTGTACGCCCGGCATATGGTTCAAGCGCGCTGTCAAATCTTTGTAGAACTGCTTGGTGCGGTTGACCTGGTAGCCGTTCAAGGTGGGATCGAGCGCGAAGCTCAACAGGTTCGCGGTCTTGAAGCCCGGGTCGAGGTTTTTCAAATTGCGGAGGCTGGTGACGAACAGGCCCGCACCGATCAACAGCAGCAGCGACAGCGTAACCTGCGCGGCGACCAGCGCTTTGCGCAGCCGCACGTGTCCGCCGCTGACCACGGAGCCGGCCTGGTCCTTGAGCGTGGATGCGACCTCGCCGCGCGAGGACTGCAGCGCCGGCGCAAGCCCGAACAACACGGCGGTCGCGAGCGCTATGCCGAAATTGAAAATGAGCACCGGCATTTCGGGGGCGGCCGACAGAAACGATCGCCCGTTGTCGGTGGGCACGAATGCGATCAGTGCGCGATCGAGCAGGACCGCGAGGACGACGCCTACGACTCCTCCCAGCAACGCGAGCACCACGCTTTCTACCATGAGCTGGCGGACGATGCGGCTGCGTTTGGCGCCGAGCGCGAGGCGAACGGCGATTTCCTTTTGCCGGCCGGCGGCGCGCGCGAGCAGCAGGTTGGCGACGTTGGCGCAGGCGATCAGCAGCACCGCCGCGACAATCGCCATGAGCACCCATAAGGGCTGCGTAAGCTGCCGCCGTAAATGGGAGCGGCCTTTGGAACCGGGTTGAACATCGATCGTGCTCTTCAAAAACCGCTGCTTGGTGAAGGTGCTGGCGTGCGCAAACGCCGCTTCGCGCACCTCCATTTCGAGCAACTGATGATAGTAGGGCTGCAGCGACGCTTTCGCTTTTTCGGGCGTGATGCCCGGCTTCATCCGCGCGAAAACGTTGACCCAGCGGCTGCGGCGATTGTCCAGATCGTCCCAGTTCGGCGTCACCTGCGCTTTCATCGCGAGAGGCAGGAACACTTGCGTCTGATAAGCGAGTTCGACGCCATCGAAGCCCGGCTGCGCCACGCCGACGACGGTGTATTTGTTGCTGTTGGCGACGATCTCCTTGCCGAGCACGGAGGGATTGCCGGCGAAACGAGACTGCCAGTAGGCGTAGCTGAGCATCGCGACGTGTTCGCCGCCGCGCACCTTGTCGTCCTCGGGCGTGAGCACGCGGCCGAGCGCGGCGTTGACGCCGAGCACGCGAAAGTAGTTGCCCGAAACGAGTTCACCCGCGGCGCGCTCCGTCTGGCCGTTGGAGGTCAGGCTGAGCGGCGTGCCGAAGCGGCACAGCACGCCTGAGAAGACCTGGTTGTGATCGCGGATGTCGCGGTACATGGGGTACGACAGCGCGTTGAAACCCCAGTTGGAACCGTAGTGCGAGCCTTGAGATGCAAGCTGCACGAGTTGCTGCGGATCTTTGACGGGCAGGAGGCGCAGGAGGACCTGATCGACCAGGCTGAAGATGGCCGTGTTGGCGCCGATGCCGAGGGCGATGGAGAGCACGGCTACGGCGGTGAAAACGGGCGCTTTGCGGAGGCCGCGGAGGGCGAGGCGGAGGTCCTGGGAAATGTGCAGCATGAGACTGTCTGTAAAGACGGGAATACGCACGAGGGGTTAGGGGAGTTCGCCTTTTCGCGCACGGTGGGCGCGGGTGGCGGCGGGCGGACGGAGTTGGGCGAGATTCCGGATGGCGGAGGAGCGCAACCAGCAAGACTGGTCGCGCCACTTTCCGGACTGCTGTCAAGAGGAGCGCGAAAAGATACGAAACGAAGCCAACGGAGTTAACGAG
>JAICMB010000507.1 GCA_025929455.1 Bryobacteraceae bacterium
GAAAGTCCAACGCATCGAGCAACTGGTCGGCTCCGGAGCGCTGCCGCGTATGCGTCTGATTGAAGCGCAGCAGGACCTCGCGGACGCGCAGGACGACGTCGTCCTCGACCGCACCCTTTATAGCCCGGTCGCCGCCATGACAGATCAGACGGCCGATGAAATGATTGCGGCGGCGCAACGGCGCGTGCAACGTCAGCGGGACCGCATCCGGCAGCAGCAAATGCTGGCCGAACAGGGTGTCGGTGCACGCACCACCGTCGATCCCTTGCAGCAGGAACTGAACCTGCGGCAACTGGGCCTCAACCTGGCCATCGACCGCGCGCGTCTGGTGGGCGAACTGGCGGCCATGGCGCAATCGGAAGAAGCTATGCGTACGGCTACGCCCGCGTTTACCGAACGTGGCGGGACGGTGAACGGCATGGAGCACTACGTGGGCTCGGGGCGGTTCGTCGAGAGCCGCGATTTGAGGCCCATCGAGACCGCGTTCCTGCAGCGGTTCCACACGTCGCTGCCGATCAGCGCCGACGGCGAAACCGCCGTACACCGCGCGCTCGGCTTCGATCACCGCGGCCGCGTGGACGTGGCGGTCAATCCCAATACACCGGAAGGCCGCTGGCTCATCGGGTATCTGAAGAGCCGGAAAATTCCTTACTACGCCTTCTCGCACGCGATGGCCGGCCGCGCCACCGGCGCGCACATACATATCGGACCGGGTAGCACCCCGCTGCTGGCGTCCGCGGATTGACGCCTCAGCACGGCGCATCGATGAACGAGGAGCCGCGCGTCTTCCTTACGGAAAAGCAGATCCGGCAACGCATCGCCGAAATGGGCGAACAGATTTCTGCCGACTACCCCGAAGGTCCGCTGTACCTCGTCGGCATCCTGAAGGGCGCGTTCATGTTTCTCGCGGACCTGGCGCGCTCCATCAAGACTCCCACGCGCATCGAGTTCATGGGCATCTCCAGCTACGGCGCGGATAAAACCAGCTCCGGGCAGGTGCGCCTCACCAAGGACCTGGACGTCTCGATCGAAGGTCATGACGTGCTCGTAGTGGAAGACATCGTCGACAGCGGCATTACGCTGGCGTATCTGTTGAACGTGCTGGAGCAGCGCAAACCGAAATCGCTAAAGGTGGCGACGCTGCTCGATAAGCCGCAGCGCCGCGTGCGGCAAGTGCACGCCGCCTACACGGGCTTCAAGATTCCGGACGAATTCGTCGTCGGATACGGATTGGATTACGCCGAAGATTACCGCCAACTGCGCGACGTCTGCGTGTTGGTGCAGACGGCTGAGGGAGAATGATATCCGAAGTGGGGCGGCCAGTCTTGCTGGCTGCCCATGCCCGGGTTGCAGCCGAAACTTGTAGCAGCATGGTTGCCGCTCCGCTGCCGAGTGGCGCAAACGGCGAAGGAACAATGATCGAAACCATACAATGGACCGCGGACGGCGTGGTCATGATCGACCAGACGCGCCTGCCGCGCGAAGAACAGTACGTGACGTGCCGCACCTACGTCGAGGTCGCCGACGCGATCCGTTCGATGGTCATCCGCGGTGCGCCGGCCATCGGCGTCGCTGCGGCTATGGGCATAGCACTCGGCATGCGGACCGCCTCAACTGACGCCGAGTTCACGCAGATCTGCGACACGCTCGCGGCCACGCGGCCGACGGCGGTGAACCTGTTCTGGGCGATCGAGCGCATGCGAGCGCTGTATAACGACCTCCGCGGCAATCCGCTCGCCGGCGTTCGCGCCGCGCTGATCGACGAAGCGCAGCGCATCAAAGCCGAAGACATCGCGGCCAACGAACGCCTCGGCGCGCACGGCGCGGAACTGATCCCTGACGGCGCGACGGTGTTGACGCACTGCAATGCGGGCGCGCTCGCCACCGCAGGCTACGGCACCGCTCTCGGAGTGATTCGCGCCGCCGTAACAGCGGGCAAGCGCGTGGCGGTGTTCGCGGATGAGACGCGGCCGTTTCTGCAGGGCGCGCGCCTGACCGCCTGGGAACTGATGCACGACGGCATCCCCGTCACGCTGATCGCCGACAATATGGCGGGGCACTTCATGAAAGCCGGCCGCATCGGCTGCGTGGTCGTGGGTGCGGACCGCATCGCCGCCAATGGCGATGTAGCAAACAAAATCGGGACGTACTCCGTCGCCGTACTGGCGAAAGAAAACGGTGTGCCGTTCTATGTGGCCGCGCCGGTTTCGACACTCGACCTTACGCTCGCTTCGGGCGCGCAGATCCCCATCGAACAGCGCGCCGCCTCCGAAGTAACGCAGGTGTTCAACGTGCCCGTCGCGCCCGATGGTGTGCGCGTCGAGAACCCCGCCTTCGACGTCACGCCCAACAAGTACGTGAGCGCGATCATCACGGAACGCGGAGTCGCCCGCGCGCCCTATGAAGCGAGCTTGCGCGCGCTTGCAGCCGGCGCGCCGGCCAGCACCATGCACGCGGCAATCACGCCGAAATAAGCGCGAGTATTCGACGGCGCCCATCGCGCCCGAAGGTGGCGCGTCGAGAACCCACGTTCGACGCGCAACCATCATCGAAGGCGGCGTCGCCCCCGCCCCTTACCAGGCGAGCCTGCGCGCGTTGGCGGGCCCCGCGCCAACCAGCAACATGCAGGCGGCGCTGATTCCGAAGTAGGCGCTGATCACAACGAAGTACGACACCGGCGGTGGCAACCTTAGCCAGCCAAAACCCATCGCCAGAAACACCGGCGTGAAAGCGAGTGTTCCTGCTCCGGCGATCACCAACAGCCAGCGCCGCTGTGGTACCGCTGTCGCGAGCGCGAACACGCCGGCGCTCAGGGCCATCACCATGAAAAGGACCGCGACGGGCAGGATGCCGTGCCGCCCTTCGCTCCAGAACATGCTAAGCAGGCCGTAGGCACTGAGAGCCAGGCCATGCAGCAGCAGAAGCAGCGAAGATCGCTTGCTCTCCCATTTCCAGACGCTCGCGGCGATCGCGCACGCGCCCGCCGCGAGCGCAAACCTGCCCAGCAGCGCGATCGTGATCCGCGGCGCATAGGTCCGCCACTCGAGCGAACCGTCCGGGTTCACCATCAACAGATTCAGCGCGGCGTAGATCGCCTCGAACACGCCGCACAGCCCCACCAGCCACGCGTTCCGAATCGATGTTGCGGGCATAGGCGCCTCCGGTCCCAATCATACTCCGCGCGGTTGCTGTAAAGTAGGGGGTTCATGAACCGCAGAACCTTCCTCCGCGCACTGGGGGCCGCTTCCGTTTCTGTGCCGGCGCTTCGGCGTGCTTCCGCCTCCATTCCGAAAATGAAGATCACGCGCGTGCGCGTGTACGCGCCGCCCGATCCGAATCCGCTTTTCAATCAGAGCGATCTGGTCGTGAC
>JAICMB010000450.1 GCA_025929455.1 Bryobacteraceae bacterium
ATCATGGCGAACTCGCCGCTGACGGCATAAGCCGCCGTGGGATAACCGAACTCGGTTTTGACGCGGTGCAAAATATCCAGGTAGGCCAGTGCTGGTTTGACCATCACCATGTCCGCGCCCTCTTGAAGGTCCATGGCTACTTCGCGCATAGCTTCGTCGGAGTTCGCGGGATCCATCTGATAACTGCGGCGGTCGCCGAATTGAGGAGCCGATTCCGCGGCCTCCCGGAAAGGACCATAGAAAACCGAGGCGTACTTCGCGGCGTAGGAAAGAATAGGCGTCGTGATGTGTCCGGAAGCATCGAGAGCACGGCGAATAGCTGCCACTCGGCCATCCATCATGTCGCTAGGCGCAACCATATCGGCTCCCGCAGCGGCGTGCGAAACGGCGGTTTTCGCCAGCCAATCGAGCGTGGCGTCATTATCCACTTCGCCGTTGACGAGTTTGCCGCAGTGTCCGTGGCTGGTGTACTCGCAGTTGCATACGTCTGTGATGATCAGCAGATCGGGAGTCGCGCCTTTCACCGCGCGAATGGCCTGCTGCACGATGCCGTTGTCCGCGTAAGCACCGGAGGCTTGCTCGTCCTTCGATTCCGGAATACCGAACAGGATTACACCGCCGATGCCGAGGGCTCGGGCGGACGAGCATTCCTCAACCAGCCGGTCCACCGATAACTGCGCATTGCCGGGCATCGATGTGATCTCGCGCCGCATACCTTCGCCGGGGCAGACGAACAAAGGGAGAATAAACTGCGATGGCGCGAGCCGCGTTTCGCGAACCAGCCGCCGCAGCGGCTCGTTCGCGCGCAAACGCCGCATGCGATGAACGGGAAATGGCATGGGGTGAAGCTTCAGGATACCGTGCGCGGAAATCGCACGAGAAATTCCCCGCCCTACCGCGACTAAACGATGTAATCAGGCGTCCGCCGATGCCATGCGCCCCCTGTCTGCCGAATCCGCGCTTTATGAAGATGCCGCCGTTGAGCGGCGCGCGGCGCGGATTGCCGACCCGGTGGCCCGGCTTCGTTTTTTGCGGCGCATGCACGGTGCACCGCGGCCGCGGCGGCCTTCGCAAGCACCTTGGATCGCAGCGGGATTCGCGGCGGTGGGCCTGATCTGGCTTATGACCTCGCTCGCTCCGCCTCTCAACATCGCGCCGCCTCTGCCGGCCGCCGCCTCTCAGGCGCTCATGCCGGATTTCGCGCCGCACGCGGCGGCGGTCTGGGTGGTGGAGCGCACGGCTGCGTACGAACAGTACAGCAACGGACTGCGCGTGGAGTTGGCGTACGAGACGCGCACGCACGCGCGCCGTCCGTTCGCGGTCATGGCCGTGAGCGGACCGGCGTTCCGCGTCGTGGGATGGCGGAACGAACCCAACGGCATCGTGTTCCACACCACCGAAAGCGACGTGGTGCCGATCGAAGCCGCCAACCGTGACGCGCTGGAGCGCATCGGAGAGAGCACGCTCGCGGCGGTACGGCAAGGCCATTGCTATCACTATTTGATTGATCGCTTCGGGCGCGTGTTCCGTATCGTGGCGGAATCGGACGTTGCCTATCACGCCGGGCGCTCCGTCTGGGGCACGCCCGAAGCGTTCTACGTCAACCTGAACGGCAGTTTCCTCGGCGTCGCGTTTGAAAGCTCCACGTCCGCCGGAGCGCCGGCGACCACGGCCCAACTCAACGCGGGACGCGCGCTCACGGAAATGCTGCGCGCGCGATATGGCATCGCGGCTGAAAATTGCGTGACGCACGCGCAGGTGTCCGTCAACCCCGGCGCGGCGCTGATTGGCTTCCACACCGATTGGGGCGCGTCGTTTCCGTTCGCCGCGCTGGGGCTGCCGGACAACTACGCCATCCCGCCCGCGAGCATCGCGCTGTTCGGCTTTAGACATGACGCGGCCTTCGATGCCGCGCTGCGTGGGCGCACGTGGCCGGGCGTGGCCGTCGCCGAGCTGCAAGTGCGAGCCGGGGCGGCAGCATCCGGCCTGCCCATGAACACACATCGCACAGCGCTGGCGCGGCGGGCCCGTTCTCTGATCACCGCGCTGCACGCGCACAGTTTTGAAAAGGAAGGTATCGATGAAAAACGTTGAAACGAACCCCGCGGCCGCAAACCCCTGCGGCCTGGACGTTGGCACCAGCCGCATCTGCCTGGCCACCCGCTCGGGCGATGGCTACGATTTCCGGACGCAGTTAAATGCGTTCGTGACCGTCCCGCACTCCCGCATCACCGAAGGCGTGCTGCGCAAGGAGGCGATCCCGTTCACCGCGAGCGACGGCGGCATCCACGTGCACGGCAATGAAGCCGAGCGCTTGGCCGCGCTGATGGATGTCGAAACGCGCCGGCCGATGAGCCGCGGCGTACTGAACGGCGACGAGCCTGAAAGCCTCAGCATGCTGCGCGAGATTCTCACGATGCTCGCCGGGCGTGGTGAGAACGGCCGCCGCCTGTATTACACAGTTCCCGCCGCTCCACTTGGCGCGGAAGATGGCGTCACGTATCACGACGCCACACTGCGGCAGATTCTGTCGAACCTGGGTTACACGGTTCACAGCATCAACGAAGGGCTGGCGGTTATTTACGCCGAGCTCGAAGCCACCAATTACACCGGCATCGGTATCAGTTGCGGCGGCGGGCTCTGCAACGTCTGTCTCGCATATCTGTCCGTTCCGGTGCTGAGCTTCTCGATCCCGAAGGCGGGCGACTATATCGATTCCAGCGCCGCATCCGCCGCCGGCGAGCGCGCCAATCGCATTCGCATGGTGAAGGAACAATCGTTCCACCTGAACGGCTACTGCGAAGACAAAGTGCAGCAGGTGATCGGCGTTTATTATGACGAAATGATCCGGTCGCTGGTTAGCGGCATGAAAGACGCACTGCGAAACATGCCGCGCATGCCGCAGCTCAACCGCCCCCTGCCGGTAGTCCTCAGCGGCGGCACCGCACTGCCTGCCGGCTTCCGGGAGCGCTTCGAGCGCATTTTCCGCGAGGAAACGTTCCCGTTCGCCATCTCTGAGATTCGCCTCGCCGCGGACCCACTGCATACGTCCGCGCGCGGGGCGCTGGTTGCCGCGCTGGCCGAAGCGTAGCTCCCAGTTCCCCATTCAGGTTCTCCCGCACGGCGGTCGTGACCAGACACACCACGACCGCTATTCACGGCCCTTCTTCGCGCGAAATTGTGAAATTCGACACAGTATTTCGCTTCCGCGACCTTTTTGTCGCTAACGCGGCCCGTTTTCCCCGATTATTGCGCTATAGGCGTGCAGGTGGCCTATGAAAAAAGAGTTCGGGGCTTCAGCGGGTGTGCTGGCGCTGTTCGCGGTCCTGTTTCATACGCAGTTTCGGGGTGTCGAAGGCAATTCCGGCCCCGCCCCCGTTTCACGTTCCTCGCAAGCGCGCAACCGGCAGCAACCGGCGCCGGCCGAAGAGCCGCGCGAAGGGCCTTGGATTGCCACCCGGGCATTCTTTAATAGCGGCGACCTACACGGCGATGACGCCGAGGTTCACAACGTGTGCGGTTCGCACCGCAGGGTGTTCGAGTGTCTGATCGAGCCTGGGGAAGTTCCTGACCGGGAAGCGCTTCGTTCCGTACTCGGGCTCGGCAGTGGCGCCGCCGACCGGTACTCGATCTGGAGCATGGTCGTCACCGTGGCCGATCCGCTACATACGCGGTTGCCCTTGCTACTTGACCGGCAGATCGAGGCGATTCAGGCGTCATTGCAGTCCGCTCATTGGG
>JAICMB010000830.1 GCA_025929455.1 Bryobacteraceae bacterium
GATTGGCCTCGGGCCTACCGATGTGCGGCGCGGACGTCTTCTACGCCGGCGCGAAGGCGCGCCCCCATGGCGGCGCGATCCACGAAATTTCCAGTGGCCGCTTGCCGTTTCCCGATGCCGTTTTCGGCCTCGTGGTTAACAATCAAGTAATGGAGCACGTAGAGGATCTCGATGCGGCGCTGCGCGAAATCCATCGCGTGCTTGCGCCCGGCGGCCTCGTGCTCAGCGTGTTTCCTTCACGCGACGTGTTCCGCGAAGGTCACATCGGCATCCCGTTCTCCCACTGGTTCCCGCGCGATTCGCGCGTGCGCTTCTATTACACCTGGGGTCTGCGGGCTTTGGGCCTGGGAACCTGGAAACAGGAAGCCCGAACGGCGCGGCAGTGGGCGCTCGATAAGCTGCGCTGGATCGATACCTATACGCGCTATCGCACCCGCGCCGAGATCTTCCAAACGTATGGCCGCTATTTCGCGAATGAGACCCGCGAGTTGGAGTACATCCACTTCCGCCTCCTGGACCGTCCTGGTCGCACTTGGCTCGTCCGGCTGCTGAAATTCCCGCCCGCCGGTTGGGCGGCGCGCGCCCTTTTTCGCAAACTCGCCTTTTTCGTAATCGTATCGCGAAAGGCCGGCCGGTGAGGATCGCCTACGTGGTGACCCGCGCCGATTCCGTCGGTGGCGCCAGTATTCACGTGCGCGATTTGGCTGGCGCAATGCGTGATCGTGGACATGACGTCGTCGTCCTGGTGGGCGGGCGCGGCCCCGTTACGGACCTGTTCGAAAACTCCGGCGTGGCGTTTCGTTCATTGCGTTACTTGCGGCGTTCTCTCAACCCATTGCGTGATCTGCGGGCGTACTCCGAACTCATCGCCGTCCTGCGCGAACTTCGCCCCGATCTGGTTTCTACCCATACCGCGAAGGCCGGATGGATCGGCCGCGCGGCTGCGGCCAAACTGGGCATTCCCTCGTTGTACACGCCGCACGGCTGGCCAGCCGGCTCCCGATTCGCGGGGCCTTCGGCCGCGATCTTCGTGTTAGCCGAGCGCGCGGCCTCCCGTTGGGGTGCGGCCGTGATTTGCGTTTCCGAATCGGAAAAACACCTTGCCCTCAAACACCGGCTGGCGCGCGCGGACCAACTCTACGTGGTGCATAACGGCGTGCGCGACGTGCCGCCCGAATTTCGCGCGTCCCCCGAATGCGATCCCGTCCGCATCTGCTGCACCGCGCGCTTTGCCCCGCCCAAGGACCACGCGACGCTCCTGGTGGCGCTGGCCGCGCTACGCGCGCGCGTTTGGTCGCTGGATCTCATCGGCGAGGGGCCCGAGCGCTCGCGCGTGCGGCGGCTCGCCCAGCGTTTGGGCATTGCCGAGCGGATACGCTTCCGCGGGTATCAACCGGAACCCGAGCCGGTGCTGGCAGCAGCCGAATTATTCGTCCTCTCGACGCGGTCGGAGGCGCTACCTCGGAGCGTGTTAGAGGCAATGCGCGCAGGCCTCCCGGTCGTCGCCACCGATGTGGGCGGGGTGTCGGAGGCAGTGGAACACGAATGTAGCGGCCTGCTCGTGCCTTCCGAAGACGTGCAGGCGCTGGCCGCCGC
>JAICMB010000471.1 GCA_025929455.1 Bryobacteraceae bacterium
CAGATAATTGCGGTGATACTCGCCGCCCGCGGTAATGGTGTGCGAGCCGCGCACGAACAGCACGCTCTCGCTAAACCCGATGCTCTGCACTATCGTGCGGACGGGACTCGCGTCGGTCAGCGCGCCGAAGTTGGTGAACGAAAGATTCGGAGGACCGAAGTTAATCGGGCTGCGCGATGTGCCCGCGATTCCCAACTCGCCCGCCACGTCCGTGCCGTCCGCAAAATACGGCAGCGTCGAGCTGCTGTTGCGGTTGAACATCACGTGCAGCGTGTTGATCGTCCGCGCATTGATATTGCGCGTCCAGCTAATATTCGGGCTCGCTCCGAAGCCGCTGGTTTCGTCCTGAAACCCGAACAACTGCATCGGCTTTGAATCGCGGTGCTGCACATTGAGAGCCAGTCCGATGCGGTCGTCGCTGGTCAAATTGTGGAAGAACCGAATGCCGAAATTGTCGGTATTCTGCGGGTACACCGTGAGCAGTTGATAATTCTGCACCAGCCCCGGTTGATTGGGCAGCGGAACGAACTGCAGCAGACCGGCCGCCGCAGGATTGATGCGCGACGCCGGAATGACACCGCCTGGAAACGGCTGATGAGTAAGCGGGTCGAACAGCGCCGAGCCGTTCAGCGCCTGTGAAAAATCGCCTGCGCGCTCCAGCGCGTTCGGTACCGTCGCGACGCCAAGATACGGCCGGTTCGCGCGCGTGCCGTTGTAATTCAAAAAGAAGAACGTCTTCGAGGCGTTGAGAATATGAGGGATCACCAGCGGTCCGCCGGCGGTCACACCGAAGCGCTGCTGCGAATACCCCGGTTGCGGTTGCGACTGTCCGGAGAACGAGAACGGGCGCGCGTTCCAAGAGGAGTTCTGCGTGGAGAAGAAAACCGCGCCGCGGATGCCTTCGCGCCCGCGCCGAGCCCGGTTGCCGAAGAAGTTGCCCTGCCCGCCGCCGGGACGCCTGCGGCCCGCGAACTGACCGCCGCGCCCGCCAAAGCGGCCTCCGCCGCCGCCGAATCCGCGTCCACCCGCACCTGCAGCCCCGCCGGCGCCTGCACCGAAACCGGGAGCCGTGCCCGCCCCGGGGCCGCCGAAATTCGGACCTTCCGGCCCACCGCGGAAACCGCCAAACTGTTGCGCAGGCGCGTCGATCTGTCCGCTTTGCAATCCTCGCGATAGACTGCCCGATACCAAAAACGCTTCATTGCTTTCCGCGTTCTCGGTAGCGGGAGGCGTCACTGCGCCAGTTTCGGCGTTCAGTTGCGCGTTGATCTGCGCGTCTACTTGCGTCGAAACAGGATTCGCAGCGGCCGCAGCCCGTCCGGCGGGGCGGGGCAGCGGTCCGCGCGCCCTTTCGCCGCCCGCCGCCTCCAGGTGGAGCTGGATATCGCCGGAACCGGGAACCGTAATCTCGCGCCGTGCGGTTTGAAAACCGAACATGCGCACTTCGATGCTGTATTTGCCGGGCGCGAGCTGGTCAAATTGGTACTGGCCGGCCTCGTTTGTCAGCGCCTCGAAATGCTGCGCGCCTTCCGAGATGATGACCGTCGCTCCCGGCACCGGTTGGCCATTTGCCGTGACGCTGCCGGTCTGAACCATCGCGCCCGCCGCAGTTAGGGAAAGTGCCCCAGCCAGGCACGCAGCAATGATCAGCACCGAACCGCGCATGTGGGGAAACCGTTAGCTGGCGCGCTTGGCCGTAAACTCGCGCTCCGGACCGGCTTCGCCGTCCCCGCGCTTCATCTGCATTTTGAAGTTGATGGTGCTGCCCTCCACCTTGCCGGTGTAGTGCTGCGTGATCTGGTTACCGTTGAATTCGCGAACGACGTCGAACGAAACGTTATCGCCGTCGATTTTCCCGTTTTTGATTTCGGTGTCGCCATTACGGCCGCTGACGGTCCCCGTGAGGTTGTCGCCGTCGGCTTTCAGGTTGAACGTGACTTCGCGCGAGTTGCCGTTACGGCCCTGCATGGTCGCGTTCCATTTGCCCGTGACGTCGGCGGCGAATGCCGTGACGGCCAGCAGGCAGGAAAGCATTGCAATTCGAAGCTTCATGGAAATGGTCCTTTCTCGTGTCCGCCTGGTCACGGCGGTATACAGAGTAGGCGTATGAACGCGTGCCAAGTTACCCTGTTGAAAGATAAGGGTGTGTAAATTAAGGTAAGCGGGCGCGAAACCCGGCTGCAAGCCCACGCGTCGAGTTCTGCGACGCACACGCGCGCGGCAGCCTCGAAAAGCGTACTCGGGAGGTAAGCTTTGAAGACCATTTGCCTGGCAGTGGCAGCGGCGCTCATCGCCCAAGCGGACACCCGCCCTCGACCGCGCGCCGAAGACTACAGCGCGCACGAATCTACACCCGCCGTTGCGATCGCCGCGGAACGCCTCCCTCCGGAACAGGTGAAAAACCTCTTCACCGCGGATCTGCGCAAATACATCGTCGTCGAAGTCGCGGTTTACCCTGCCGGCGGCCATACCGTCGACCTGCGGCCCGCCGACTTCCTTTTGAAAAACGGCAAAGGACAGACTATCCGCGCTGCAGCACCCGCCGCGGTAGCGGCAACCAAGCACGGCCGCCCGCCCGACTATGGCAGCCCCGGCCGCAACGTGGATATTTATCCCAACGCCGGAATCGAAGTCGGGCATGTTTCGGGCCCCTACGGGCACGGCACCTGGACATCGGTCGAGAGCGGCGTGGGCGTCGGCGTCGGGCCGGGTGGGCCGCCGCCCGGAGCATATCCTTACCCGCCATCCCGGTCCGCCGCGCGCGACCGCATGGAGCGCGAACTATCGGATAAATCGCTCGAGCAAGGCGCGGTTACCGCGCCAGTTGCGGGATATCTATACTTCCCGTCCGACCATAAAAAGAACGTCACCTACGACCTGGTCTACTACGGCGACAACGGCAAAATTACGATCGATCTGAAATAGCAGTACGGCGTAACGAAATGCCCTCCGCGGTAGTCCCCATTGGAGGATTCTTGCTATGTCTCATAAGCGTAAAATGCACACAGCCCATTCTCTCGAGCAAGCGGCCAACTCCGACAATTCATTGGAGGGATACGCCGCCATGAACACCGATTCTCGTTCGGAGATCGCTAAGCTCGCATACCAATTTTATGAGGAACGCGGTCGCGGTGACGGGAAGGCCGATGACGACTGGTTCCGCGCCGAACGCGAATTCCAGTCGCGCAACAACAATGGCGTTGGCCGCGGCCCCGCCCAGTGGCAACCGGCCGCCGCCCAGATAGCTCGATAGACCCACAGAAAGCTCCGATATGCGAACAGGGAAGAGTACCATCGCCGCTGTCTTCGACGGCTGCACGGAGGGTACGCAAGCCGCGACCGCGTTGCGCCAAGCCGGCTTCGCCGCCAACACTATCAGCATCACGGCCATGCGCTGCGCGAGCGACGGCGCTTCTTCCCTGCCGTCGCCCGAGATCCTGACCACCGCCCGCTACACGCTGCCGGGCATCGGGCCGGTAGCCGCCGGCGGCCCGCTAGCGGCCTCTTTCGACACACCTCTGCGCGGCGGCTTCACGGGAGCGCTTGAACGCGCCGGCATCCCGGAGGAAGAAGCGCATTATTACGCCGAAGCGGTGCGCCGCGGCTGCGCGCTGGTACTGGTAGACGCACCCGAGGG
>JAICMB010000438.1 GCA_025929455.1 Bryobacteraceae bacterium
ATCACGTCGCGGATCGGACGCGGCTCGCCGCGGCCTTCCGCCATCAGCCGCAGCGACCAGCCGGCGAGGAAGACGAACAGGTCCGCGGCGTCCGAGATCGACACATTGGCCAGCGTGTAGCTGGCATAGAACAGGCCGGGAATATGGTCGATGAAGATCGTGATGAGCGCAAAGCCGCGCCAGAAATCCACGGCGTTCGGTTCACGCGTCATATTCTGTCGGGCTCCCGAGGCCGAAACGGAAGCCGATTGTCGGAAGTGCGACATTCGCGGTCAAGCACGCGCCGGGCGTCCGGCACGCACTTTGACTGCGAATTGTTCGCCGGTCAGACGGCGTGGACGCCGTTGGTGTAAGCCGGCAGCGCCTCGTGCTTGGCATGCAAGCCGTTGGCGCGGTCGCGCACGTGCTCGAGCACGTAGACGCGGATCGCCGAGGAGAGGTTGGCGTTCGACCGCTCGCGGTCGATCCGCCTGAGCAGGCTCGATACGGTGATCTGCTCGGCGGTGGCGATGGCTCTGACCTCGGTCCAGAACGGCTCTTCGAGGCTCACACTGGTCTTGTGACCGCCGATCACGACCGAACGCTTGGTCACGGCGGATTTGGCATTCTCCTGCATCGGATGAGATCCCCCTGCGATGCGACCGGACTCCAGGCTCCGGCAGAGGCGCAACGCACGGAAATGACGTTGGTTCCGAAAAAATTGTAACCGGCTATCTCGTTGTGCCGGCGTCACAATTTCGGAACGTTTTATCGGGAACCCGACTTTTCGGCCGGTGCGGCGATTACGGCGCCTCGTCCTCTTCCGCACTGCGGTGGGGCACCTCGATGAGCGTGTCGCAGTTCAGGCACTCGAAGCGATCGACCTTGGGCAGGTGTTCGGCCGATTTACTGGCCTGCATGGCGATCCCACAGAGTGGGCAGTGGCGGAGGGGGACGCGGGCATTCTGCGGCATGGCTGTGCCAACAACGCTGATTCCGCCGACCGCAACATGATCCATATCAATGCACGGACACTGCGCCGCGGTGGCAAAAGATGGTGGCGTCTGACCTAGGTCAAAGCGCAGGCTCCGCGCACCGTCAGGCTATTTCAATGTGGCAGCCTATCGCGACCGCTCCTTTCGACAATGATATCGAGCTCGCCGTGATCGATGGCGACGGCGCGCACGCTCTCGTCTTCCCGTGCCGGCGGATTCTCGGTGGCTGGATGAACGCGGAAACGAAGGACCGCCTGGAAGTGCATCCGACACACTGGCGCCGTTGGGACGCGCACCCGAAGGATGGGGCGACGGCCTAAGTCGAGCGGCGCTTGCGCTCCCTCGGGGCGTTGTCGGCGATCTTCGCCTCTTCCTCGGCCAGCAGGCGCATGAGCGTCTGACGCCGCACCTCGTCTGTTTCCTTCTCGAGAAGGCGGCGATAGTGCTCGATGTTGAGATGCGCCACGGTGCGGTCCACGGACGCCCGGCCTCGCTCGATCAGTTTCTTGATTTAATCCTAAACCGCCGGGCGGGTGTTGCGAAGGGGTATGCACTCTGCGGTGGCAAACGCCCGTCGACCGTCACGCTCGGTCCTTGGGGACGCGGAAGGTGGTCTCCAGGATCTCAGCCTTGTCGGCGAGCTCCGCGGTCAGCGCGGCGAGCGCGTCATGCGTCTTGGCGTCCGGACACGCGCGAGCAATGTGATTGCAGCGGACCGCAATATTTCGAAGGTAGGCGGCAATACCAAATTGCGCCGACATGTGGGTCCCCCAGGGCGAGCGTGGTTGTGTTTTTGTGGCTCTGCCAGCGCGACTAACCGCGCAAGTTCCATTCTAATATACCACTTTGGGGGGTCAATCCGTGCGCTACAGGCAGAACCGGAAGTGGAGCGCTACTCCGCCTCGACGGTAACGACGTGCCCACAATCCGGGCACCGGTAGGTCCGCAATTCCGGAAACGGGCCGACGCGCGGCGCAGTGACCACGAGCTCGAGCGACGCACCGTTGCAGGTGCAGGCGGGCGGTTGCTGGCTGGAAACGTCGGGGTGGGCATCGGGCATGTTGCTGACTTTGGACGTCGGCCAAAATCCCGCAATTCAGGAGTTCTCCGGAGTACTGCCGCGCCGTGGGTTCGGCGTCTCGTAGACGAGGTCGAGGCCGAGATTGCGCTCAGCCTGCTCGGCTAGGCGCACGTAGCAGCGAGCAAGATGCTCCCATTCCGCGGACAGGCGGGGGCTCTCGGTCGTGCGCGCATGGGCGCGGAAGCGAGCGGCAAGCGCGCGGTATTGCTCCGCAGGGGTCACGGGTTCCCCTCCCGCGTGACGGATGGGCGCACACAGCGCTGCCGCCATGTGTCATTTGACGTACAGGCGAACGCATCGCCGCGCGCTTCGTTCCCGCTAAGGCGATGGAACTACTGATTCTTTTTTGGAGAGGGAGGTACCGGGATCACCGGCCGTCGGGAGCAGGCGCCGTTCGGCGGGATCGTTCGTGCGGTCGAGCAGGGGGCGGTCGTGGGGCAGGGGGAGGGGATCGACCGCGCACGGGGGCAGAGGTCAGACCATCGTCACCAGGCGGATCACGACGATCCAGAACGCGGCGGCGAGAGAGAGGAGGCCTGCCAGCACGAGACCGGCGCGCAGGCGCTCGCGGTGCGTTGGTGGGGCCGAGGGGAAGCCCGGCGTGTTCCGCGTCGCCGGATTTTCTCCTGTCTCAACCGTAGGATAGGCCACCGGCGTGTCCCCCGACTCTGTCGATTTGGAGTTCTTCCCTTGCTACGGGAATACCATTTAGACGTCAAGGTTGTGCCGGGAGAGATTCAACCTGATAAGTGTCTTATTACCGCTTGACGTGTCCCGACGCCCGCTACAACCGCGCGCGCGATTCTCGCGGACGTGCACGGAACGGAACGCGGTATTCCCGACTTATTCGGCCGAGGCCAGCCGGCGCGGTTCGTCCCCCCAAGCGACTTCCCCCTCGCTTTGAACCCCGGCTGGCTTTTCTTTTCTCGGCGCATGCGCATCTCGATCGTCATACTGCGTCGGCGCGCCGACGCAGTAGTCGCGCGATTTGCAAGTCGCTCCCAATACGATTCCAATTTTGATGGATGTCGAAGGAAGCGCGTGCGCAACCGCGCGAGCACTAACCATTGGTCGCATTGTACGATCCACACTGTGCGCAGCGGATCAAGACGCCATGGATCTGGTTCTCCTCGGCGTGCAGCAGGATCACGTCACAATGCCCACACGTGTAATCAACGGAATGTTCGCTGGCGATAAGTGTCGGCGGTGCGTTTAGGACGATGCCGGTCTTCGGCGCGCAGACGACTTTGAGGCTGATCGTGCGAGACATGAGTGTGCTCCATTTTCAGGCGGGAGCACGACCGGACTCTCAGCCATCGGCGCCTGGGCGAGTGCCGCAACCGATGATGTTTTTATATTGCGCTTCTTACTGGCTGAAAGCGAGTCAATTTCACAGCGGTCGCGTTCAAACGCGTAACCAAACGAGCGCTAGAGCAAAACGACCCAAGGAAGTGCAGGAACCTGCACAGGAGGAAAAGCGCGGTGGCGGCGGAGGAAACGGAGGGCCGCCTCCTGGTGGGGACCCCAGGTTTGGCCGAAGCAGTAGCGTGAGCTTGGGCTTCAATTGCTCGAAGGAAGCTGCGACCTGATCTACAAAGATGGCCCGGAGCGATTAGACGTCACCAATAACTAAAAGAAAAAATAGGCCGCCAACACAGGCGGCCTCACGTTCTTCACCCGCAGGCCCGCACTGAAAGAGGTTCGCATATGAGAAGCATGTGAGCCGAATTTTCGGCCAACAATTGGAAATGGATGTGTAACGA
>JAICMB010000832.1 GCA_025929455.1 Bryobacteraceae bacterium
AATCAAACTACATATCCGCCGCCGCGACCGCCTCGCCTGCGCCCGGCAATACCGTTTCGACGGCTCCAAACACATCCTCCGCGCCTTCCCCCAAGCCGCATGACCGAAAAGTAGGACAGCCAGTCTCTGCTGGCTGTCCCCACGATCGCGCAAGCATGAACGCGCACCACACGTGTGCATCCGCATCAGGCAGACATCCGGTTGTAACTCTCACGCGAACCGCGCGTGCAGCATGATCGCGAGAACCAGAAGCAGCACCGCAAACGTCCCCAACAGCGGGAAAATCATGACGGCGCCGATACCGAGTACGGTTGCGACAAAGCCGACCAGCCAGGGTGCGATAAGCCCGCCCGTGACCGCGAAAGAGAAGATGCCGTTATACAGTCCGGGATGGTAGTGCGGAAACCGATTACCGATTTTCTCCACCACAAGCGGATAAATCGCCGCGAACCCGCAGCCGATGAGGACAACGGCTACGGCGGCGCCGACGCGCGAGGGCGTGAAGCCGAGCAGCACGCACCCGAACAGCGCGGATGTTAACGAGCCGAGCAGCAGCCGGCCGTGGCTCATGGTTCTGAGCAACAGTTGCGCGGCGACCCGCCCGGTAAGCAGCGCCGCCCAATACACGGCAAGAAACACGACCGAAGTCGCGGGACTTAGCCCGACGTGGCGGATCAGCAACACCGGCAACCACCCGGCGAGCGTCCACTCGTTGCCGAACTGAAAGAACAGCAGCAAGCTGAACAGGATTGCCGCGGGATTTTTTAGTTCGTCGAGTACGGTGCCCAGCGGCCGCTCTTCGCGCTCCTCGACGGGTGCAAACTCCACGCGCGAGTAGTGGATGGCGAGCAGGCCGGGGATCGCGGCGAACAAAATCAGGATGCTCGGAACCGTATAAACGTAATATGTTCCGGCCACCAGCAGCGCGGTGGTGACGCAACCTAAGCCGAAGATCGCGCCGGCAAGATTAACGGTCGCGGCGGCGTCTCTTTTATAGAGCGGCGAGATGGCACGAAATATTGCCGTATTCAGCATGCCCGCCGCGAGCCCTAAACCTCCGACGCCGGCGTACCGCCAAGCCGTGGAAGCGAGCGGCGTCGAGGCGTAGCTCAACAGCAGCAGCGACGCGCATGCCGCGACATTTCCCATGGCGAGAGTGAACCGCACGCTGCGGCGGCGCAGTTTGCGCGTGGCGAGCGCGACCCCGGCGAGAATGCCGGCGTTCAGTGCCAGGAATAGATTGCCGGCGGTGTACAGATCATCGCGTAGGTGGAAACCCCAAGCTGGAAGTACGGCGCCGAGAAACGACATCAGCAGTCCCGAAATGAACAGACCGGCTAGGGCGTGTCCGCTCGCAGCTTCGCGGGACGGCGAGAGTGGCGCGGGCGCGGCCGGCAGGCCCGCGTTCATTGATGCACCGCGATCGTGGCCGTGTCGCTGGTCCCGTTCGGCATCGCGACCACGACCGCGATGTCATTACCGTCTGGGGTGCCTGCCGGAACCTGTACATCGATTTGATAGAGTCCGGTGAAGCCAGGCGTGAGGCCCGAAAACAGCGGCGGCGCGTCCTGGCCGCCAA
>JAICMB010000309.1 GCA_025929455.1 Bryobacteraceae bacterium
AGAATAATGTTGCAAGTCACCAGGAGCCAGTAGTACGGCGCGTACGGCCCGAACTGCCGGTTCATGATCATGAAGTGCTCATATTGATCTCCGCTATAGAACGACATGAAGGTTTCCATAACGTACGCGAAGGCGACGATCTGGCCGGTAGCCAGCATAAGCTTGGCGCAGCAATCCAGGTGACGCGCCGTGATGATGTCTTCGAGGTGAAACCACTTGCGCGCGGGAATCGCGAGTGAAATCACCATCGCAAATCCCGAATAGATGGCGCCCGCTACGAAGTACGGTGGGAAGAAGGTCGTGTGCCAGCCCGGGAGCAAGCTGATGGCGAAGTCGAAGCTCACCACCGTGTGAACCGATACCACCAGCGGCGTGCAGAGTCCGCCGAGCAGCAGGTAGGACATCATGTAACGCGACCAGTGGCGTGCGGAACCGCGCCAGCCGAGCGCGAAAATACCGTAGATCCGGCGCACCCAGGGCTTGACCGCTTTGTCCCGCATGGTCGCCAAATCCGGAATCAGACCGGTGTACCAGAACACCAGCGACAGCGTGAAGTAAGTCGATACCGCAAACACGTCCCAGATCAGCGGACTGCGCGGCTGCGGCCACAGCCACATCGAATTGGGATACGGGAACAGCCAGTACGCAAGCCAAGGCCGGCCGAGGTGCAGGATCGGATACATACCGGCCTGCATAACCGCGAATAGCGTCATGGCTTCCGCAAACCGGTTGATCGACGTGCGCCAGTCTTGCTTCAGCAACAGCAAAATGGCCGAGATCAGCGTTCCGGCGTGTCCAATTCCAATCCACCACACGAAGTTGACGATCGCGAATCCCCAACCGACGGGAATGTTCACGCCCCACACACCGATACCGACGAAGAACAGGAACCCCATCCCGACGAGCAGCAACTGCATCAGGCAGAAGGCCGCGGCGGCGGTAAATATCACCTGCCGCGGTGTCTTCGGCGCCGGCAGCAGCGGAATGTTCGCGATCTTATCGGTGATCTTCCCGAAGTTATAACCGGGACCGACCACTTCCAGCGGCCCAGGGTCGGGAGCGTCCTTCTCGATGAAGTCGAATCCTATCTCTTCGTATTTCTTCACGCCAGTTCCGCCTCGGTTATGCTTTCTGGATTTCCGGATTCGGGTTCGTCAAACGGCCCATGTAGGTGGTGCGCGGCCGGGTATTTAACTCTTCAAGCGTGCTGTACGTTCTGATTTGCGCCTTCAGCTGTGCGACCTCACTCTTCGGATCGTTAATATCGCCAAACACGATCGCGCGCGTGGGGCAGGTCTGCGCACACGCGGGCACGATCTCGCCATCGAGCACCCGGCGGTTCTCTTCTTCGGCGTTAATCTTCGCCGCGTTGATGCGCTGTATGCAGTAGGAACATTTCTCCATCACGCCGCGGCTGCGCACCGTCACATCCGGGTTTCTCAGCGGGTACAAACTCTGCGTCTGCCAGTCGGAGTACAAGAAGAAGTTGAAACGCCGTACTTTCCAGGGGCAGTTATTGGAGCAGTAACGCGTCCCGACGCAGCGGTTATACACCATCTGGTTGATGCCTTCGCCGCTGTGTACCGTCGCCGCGACCGGGCACACCAACTCACAGGGCGCATTCTCGCACTGCATGCACGGAAGCGGTTGGAAGTAGGTTTCGGGGTTGTTCCAGTTGCCTTTGAAGTAGCGGTCGACGCGTATCCAGTGCATGTGCCGCCCGCGCGCCACCTCAAATTTACCCACCACCGCGATGTTATTCTCCGCCTGACACGCCACCACGCATGCTCCGCAACCGACGCAGGAGTTGAGGTCGATGGACATCCCCCACTTGTAGCCTTCGTAAGCGTAGTCGGGGTACAGCGTCATCCACTTCGGCAGCGGTTTGTCTTTTTCGTTTACAAACTCCGGATGCTTCTTATACTCCTCGAGCGTGGCAACACGGACGGGCTCGCGCTCCTGCTCCGTCATGGTCAACTGTACGAAAGCGAAGGTGTGCTTCGGCCCCACTTTCCGGATTTCGGCGCCGTATCCGCCCGCCGGACTGTCCGACGTTTGTAACAGGTATGCATTGTATCCGATGTTGTTGCCGAGTTGTCCCGCTCGCCAGCGCCCGTAGCCCAGGTGCGCCGTTACGCAGTCATCGGCGTGTCCCGGCATCACAATCGCGCCGCCGGTCACGGCATTACCGCGATATTTGATTTCAACCAGGTCTTCGTTCGTGATTCCGAACTTCTGCGCGAGCCGCGGGCTGAGCCAAATCGCGTTGTCCCAGACGTTCGTCGTCATGGGCTTGGGCATCTCCTGCAGCCACCCGTTGTTGGACCAGGTCCCATCCCAAATAGTCGGGTCAGGGCGAATGATCAACTCAATCGGGCCGCCGTTCGCTCCCGTACCTGCAGGAGTTTGCGCCGTCGCTGTGGTCGTTGCCGCGGGATGCGCCGCCGCGGCTGCCGGAGTCACATTCGCGGCCGCTGCGACTGTGTTCGGCACCAGTCCATCGTGCACCCAAGTCTGCCAGTTATCGTCGAAGCTCGCGCCGCCCCCCGCCTGCACCTGCCAGTAAGTCCGGACGGTTTCATAAGGCGAGCGATCTCCCTCGCCGGCGAGCACCGATATGAGCTGGTGCGGGCTGATACCGTCGTACAACGGTGCAATCAATGGCTGAATGATCGATACCGTGCCGTCAAAACCGCGCGTGTCACTCCAGGTTTCCAGATAATGCACGCCCGGCAGGTGCCAGTTACACCACTCCGATGTCTCGTTGTTATACGTGCTCAGGTGAACGCGCATCTTTACCTTCGACAGCGCGTCGCGGAACTTCAGATCCACCGGCGCGTTATACACCGGGTTGCCGCCGATGATGATCAGCGTGTCTACCGTGCCCGCCCTCATGTCGGCGACCAGGGCGCGCAAGTCCTGCAGCGGGTCAACCGGATTCGCTTCGATCGCGTCGGTGTGGAATACTGTCTTGCCGGTATTGCCGAGCGACGCATTCATTGCATGCGCCAGTGCGTGAACTTCGGGCGATTGAAACTCGCCCGCGATCACGATGCAAGCACCGGCGTTGGCTTTTAGATCGCGCGCAATCGCCGGGATGTGATCGAATGCCAGCGACGTCTCTGCCGGAATATGCTGCGGCGGAGCGCCTTGCCCGCCTCCGCCGGCTCCAACGGCCGCCGCAAGCTGCCGCGCAAATTCAGGAATGATGCCCGCCTGCATCGGATAGCGGTGGTCCGCCAAGCCGCCGGTCGGCGATGGCGCCGGCTCCACAACATACAGGCGGTTCTGCGTGGTCTGATCGAGCGGAACACCTTGCGCTTTCACCTGCGGCGCGCCCGTCTTCGGGCTGGTATCTTCTTCGGTGTGCGTCGCCGCCTGATTGCGGTACGGTGCTTCCGGTCCCGGCTGATACCCTTCTTGCAGATTCTCCTTCGGCTGCTCCGGCTTGGTGACGTTGTTGCGCGACCGTCGCTGTGCCACGAAATCGTGCGCATAGCGGAGATTGCCGCTGCCGCATGACAGGAAATCCGCGTCGAGCGACATGATTACGTTCGCGCGGTCGAACGCATAAACGGTGTTCACCGGTTTGCCGAACGCAGCCAGCGCTCCCCCGTGCGTGCCCACCTTCGCCGCCGGCTGATACTGATGCCACTTAGCGTTCGGCAGCGAAGCCGTCAGTCTACGCAACTGATCCCCGAGCGTCGGCGACAACACCATCTCGGTAAGAATGCGAATACCCGTTCCGCCGTTCGTCGCAGCAGTCACACGTATGTTCGCTATCGCGGCCTGAAAGTTCACCCAGCTGCTGATACGCCCGTTGTACGTCGCTACCTGCGACCGGTCGGGATCGTATAACTGCAATACAGAAGCTTGATGGAAGTAATCCGCCGCACCCAGGCTGCCGGGATGATCCGGGTTGCCCTCGATTTTCGTCGGCCGTCCCAGATGGCTTTCCGCCAGCAGACCCACGGCGCACCCGCCCATCTCCATCGCGGTTGCGTAGAACAGCGGCTTACCCGGGACGAATTCCTCTGGCTGTCGTACGTACGGGACGATCAGTTCCTTCGGCTGCTTCGTACACGCGGCGAGTCCCGCGAGTCCCAGCGATGCCGCCATCAACTTCAGAAACGTTCTGCGCTTGGCGGGATCGAGCCAGTCCGGCGTGCGGTCCGGATACTCATCGTCGAGAAACTTGCGAAATTGATCCGTCTCCGCGAGTTCGTCGAGCGAGCCCCACATCGCGGGCGCGGCGTCCTGATCGAACAACGCCTGAATTTTTTTGAGGTCCGGACCCGGCCGCTCCGGAAGAGGATCGGAAGGACGGTCGGCCGTGTGCGGCGCGATTTGCACCAGTGCGCCGCGCGAATTCGTCCGCTCGTTAGGAGCTTTCATCGATGGCAAGTCCAGCAATCCGTTAAACTCTGCACCTTGTAAAGCTTCATCAGTTTACGCCCGAACTCCTCCTGGTTCGCGGGCGGCACGTAAGCCATGTTGAACACTTGTTCGCGCGGCCGCAGATATTTCCATGGCTCGCGGTGGCAGTCCAGGCACCAGTTCATATACAACGTGTTTACCTTGTAAATCAGCGGCATCTGGTCCACGCGGCCGTGGCAGCTCGCGCAGCCGATGCCTTTGTTGATGTGAATGCTATGGTTGAAGTAAACGAACTCGGGCAGGTCGTGCACGCGCGTCCAGGCCAGCGATTGCCCCGTCCGCCAGCTCTCACGCACAGGCTCGAGTAGCGGCGCGTTCGTCCAGATCTGCGAGTGGCAACTCATGCAGATCTCAGTCGCTGGAACGCCGGCATAGCTGGAGGTCTCAACCGACGTGTGGCAATAGCGGCAATCAATGCCGTCGTCGCCGACATGATGCTTGTGGCTGAAGGGCACCGGCTGATCTTTCGCGATGCCTACGTCCGTTGTGTACGAACCACGGTCCAGCGCGTACGCAACTACTAGCACCGTCCCCAACCCGATCAACCCGCCGAAAATACTCACCCGAGCGATGCT
>JAICMB010000375.1 GCA_025929455.1 Bryobacteraceae bacterium
AACATCCATCCGAGGAACACGGCAATGACGGGATTCACGTAACCGTAGATGCTTACGAGCGAGACGGGAAGATTCTCGAGCGCGTATGCGTAGGCGCTATAGCCGACGATGGAGCCGAACACAACGAGATAGGCGAGCGCACCCGCGCCGCGCGTTGTAATTCGCATGTGCGGCTGCGGAACGGCAACGTCGATGAGGAGAAAGAAGAGCCCGGTGGCAAACTGTTGTACTGCGCCGCTGACGATGGGATGGGCTCGCGTGGGGACGCGCCGCTGCAGCACGGAGCCCAGCGACCACCCACAGCATCCAAGCTGTAACAGAAGAAAGCCCGTTGTAAGTGGTCCGTTCCACCGTTGGTCGAGCGCGCCCGGCCCGACCAGCAGAATGGTGCCGCACAGGCCGATCAACATTCCGCACGCGGTCGGCAAGTGCAGACGCTCACCGCGCGGGAGCAGCGACTCGATGCCGGTCATCCAGAACGGCTGCGTCGAAATGAAGATCGAAGCCAGACCGCTCGGAATCCAGCTTTCGGCGAACACCAGCGCGCCGTTGCCGCTGCCGATCAGAACGACGCCGAGGACGGCAGTAGCGGCGAGTTCTCGTCCGCGAGGGAGGCGCGCTTTGAAGAGCACCGCCCCAGCGAGGAGAATTCCGCCGGATAGCGTATAGCGGATGCCAAGTAACTGCACTGGGGAAAAGCTCTCGAGCGCAATCCGTATCGCGAGGTAGGTGGTTCCCCAGAAGAAGCAGACAGCGGCAAGCGCGGCCAGGGCGGAGGTGCTGTGAGCGGCGCGATCCTGCTGCAATCCTTCATGATCGCGCAGCCCGGGCCTGAGAGCGCTCGGCCCCATTCACGTTACCCTGATGACTTGATCCTCACGCTGACGATCAATCCTGCCGTCGATAAGAACATTCTCGCGGACCGGCTTGTGTTTGAGGACCGCGCTTCCATCGTTGCGCGCAGCGAATCGGCGGGCGGACGCGGCATCAACGCTTCGCGCGTGCTGCATTCGTTCGGCGCGGACACGATCGCGATTGCAACCTCGGGCGGCGCCACCGGCGAGCGCTTCGAAGAACTGCTGGCGGGCGCGGGATTTCCGGTAGAGGTCGTGAAGATCAACGCGGAGATCCGCAGCAATCTTACGATCACCGATCATCACGGCCTCACGATCAAGCTAAACGAAGCCGGGCCCGTGATCACGAAGCCTGAGTTGGCCGACGTGCAGAAGGTGGTCTCAAAGCATCTCGACAACGCCGAGTGGCTGATGCTGTGCGGAAGCGTGCCGCCGGATGTGCCGTCCGATTTTTATTGCGAGCTTATCGAGATGGCATGCAAGCGCGGCGTGAAGACGCTGCTCGACACGGATGGCGACGCCTTGCTGCACGGGATCGGCGCGAAGCCAACGGCAGTGTCGCCGAACCAGGCGGAGGCGGAGCGATTGCTGAACCGCGTGCTGATGACGCGGGCGCATTTTGTGGACGCGGCGCTCAAGTTAAAAGAGATGGGGCCCGAATCGGTCCTGCTCTCTCTGGGCAGTCACGGCGCGATCGGCGCGGACCAGGAAGGCATTCTCGAAGCCGTTCCGCCGCGCATCGAGGCCGTTTCGCCGATCGGCGCGGGAGATGCAATGGCGGCGGCGTTCGTGTGGGCGCGCGCGCAGGGCTACAGCTTCGCCGACAGCGTCCGCTGGGGCGTGGCGGAAGGCACTGCGAGCGCACAACTTCCGGGACTGGAGTTTGCCACGCCGGAACAGTCGCGTGCGGTGTACAAACACGTGGAGATTCGCAGCGCCAGCGCGTATGCCTAGGACAGCCGGTCTTGCACGCTGTCCATCCGTGTTTAGAAATTCAGTTTAAATCCGAGCTGAACCTGCCGTGGAAAGTTCGGCTGACCAATTGAAATAAATCCGAACTGCGTGCTGTTCGGATCGGTGTTGGGCTGGTTGTGAATCGGCGTGTTGAACACATTGAACGCTTCGAAACGGAAGTCCGCGTTGAAGCGCTCCGTGATCGCGAACCGCTTCACGAGCGACATGTCCCACTGCGGCGCCCACGGATTGCGGATGTTGGGCGAACGCAGCGGCGTCGTGCGTAGGGCGAACTGGGTGTTGCCGATCTGCTGCCACACAGGATTGGAGCAACCCGTAGCGAAGCCGTTGTGGGCCGCGTTCGGTTGTCGCGTGGTCCCGTTGGCCAGCAGCTCGCACGTATTGAAGTACTGGTTCGTCGTCGCGTTGGAAACCGTCGGATCGCCGATCAGATTGTAGTTGCCGGGCAGCGAAATGGGCGTGCCGGATTGCACGATACCGAGCACGTTGTACTCCCAGCCGCCGACCAGCAGATTGAGACCGCGTCCGATGCCGCTGCCGAAATGCCGTCCGCGTCCGAACGGAAGCTGGTACACGCTGCTGATGACGAGCCGCTGCGGACGGTCCGTCGCGGCGAGAACCTTTGCAGGCAGGCGGTCCTGGCTGTTCAGCAGATTGAGTGCTTCGATCTGTTTGGACCACGTGTAGGCGACATCCGCTACCAGCCCGTGGCTGAAGCGCTTCTCCACATTGATCTGAAGCGAGTCGTACCACAAACGCCCGATGGACTCGCTCCCTTCAAATACGTTGGTGAACTGCGGATACGGAAGCAGCAGTTGCGCGCGCTGCACCGTGGAACCGTTCAGAGACGTGCCCGGCAGCAGACCCGCGAACGGGTTGGCAACGCGGGCCGTGTAGTAGGAAAGATTCTGCTGCGCATCCTGCAATTGCGAAACGCTCAGCACGTTGAGGTTGCGCGGACCGCCCGCCTGGTTGTCATTGGTGTTGATATCCATGCTACGGCTGCCGACGTATTCGGCATCGACAACGATGCTGAACGGGAACTGGTGCTGCACGCCGAACGAGTATTCGTTTACGTGCGGAATCTTGCGGTTCGGATTGTTGAACGTGATGCTCTGGCCCGCAAAGGTCGCTAATCCCGCGCTCGCTCCGGTCGGTGCGATCAAGCCGTTGGGGAACGGATTGCTGAGGGACCCAATGGGCGTGTACGCGTTGATGCCGCCACCGGTCGTTGTGACAAAGGGCGTGTTCGCCGCAAATCCGGCCGCTCCGCCGAAGGCAGCCTCAGGGAAGTAGAAAATGCCGAAGCCGCCGCGCAGCACCGTGTGACTGGTCAAGCGATAAGCGAAGCCGACGCGCGGCTGCCAGTCGTTATAGCGAGTATTGAACGCCGCCGAAGGTTGGCCGCTCTGCCCCGCGAACAACAGCCCGCCGGCGAGGTTCGCGCATGCGGGACAATCCGTCGCGCTCGCGTTCTTCACCTGCGGGTTGGAGCCGAGCGGATTCGCCGCGCCGAAGCCGAAGCCGCGGTTCATGCGGTTGTAGCGCTCGCTCGGCGCGCCCTCGACGTCCCAGCGCAAGCCGAGATTCAACGTCAAGCGGTCCGTGACATGGAAGTCGTCCTGGAAGTACAAGCCCCAGTAGATCTGCTGAAACGCGAGTTGCGGGACGTACTGGATGATGCCGTTGCTGCCATTGCTGTTGTCCGGCAGGCCGAGCAGCAGGTCCGCCATGCCCACGCCGCTTCCGTTTGAAAATTCAGGGAGCTGCTGCGTGAAGGTCGGATTGAACGAGAAGTCGCCCGCGCCCCACAGGAACGAGCCACCCTTCGCGTTGGGCCGGATCACCTGAACTTCGGCGCCGGCCTTCATGGAGTGCTTGCCGCGGACCATCGAAACGCTCGGCTGGAAGCTCAGGTCGTTGGTGGTGTTCTGGCTGGGATTGCGCGCGCCCCAACTCGGGTAACCGTTGACATCGATGCGCGGCGGTTGATCCGTGAAGCGCTGCGCCGCGAACGAGGTGGGGAACCCAAGCGTCGTGATATCGAATCCGGTTACGCGCGTGCGATAGGCGGCCTGAATGAAACGCGTGTAGCCGGCGCGCAGGTTGAGCACGGTGGACGGGCTCAGAATCGTTACGGAGTCGATGACTGCGTTATCGTTCAGGCGGATGAGCGGGTCCTGCGCGTCCATGCCGGGAACGGGATATCCGTTTGAGGTGTTATCGATCTGATTGCGGCGGTTGTGCGCGTAACGAAAGAACAAGCGCTCATTGTTGCCGAGGGCCTGATCGACGCGTCCGATCCAGTTGCGGAAATGATCCTGACTGAGATTGGGGCTGACCAGGAAATTGTTCACGACAGCGTCCGGCGAACCGAAATTCGGCGCGGGATACGAGTTCAGGATGGCGGCGCCCACGTTATTGAACAGGGTCGCGGGAACGACGTTGCCCGGGAACTGTTGCCGGATATACTGCGGGTTATTGGCGTTG
>JAICMB010000650.1 GCA_025929455.1 Bryobacteraceae bacterium
GCTGACATTGGGTAATGGCAAGCGGCTGTTTCCGAACGGGGTGGACACGAAGTTCACCTTGCAATCGGCAACACCCTACCCGAGCGGTGTCGTGGGTCTAAACTACGCCCGCCAAAGCGGCTGAGTTCCCGCAGCAGATTAGTCAGCCCGGCAGCCGGTCGCGTTCCGGATTAACGGACGTATCCGCTGCGTGCGCCAGCGGCTTGCGCTCCACCACCGCAGATGCCAGCCGCGAAAGCGCCGCCATATTGAGCTGCCGTGTGTTCTCTATCTCGTGCTCCTTGGAGCAAAAGTGCTGGTTCAGCAATCGCCGCAATGGCGAAAGCTCACTGCCGCAGAACACACATGTAGGCGTTCTCCTGTACTGGCGATCTCGTGCCATACGCATCGTATCGGCCGTAGGCGCGAAACTATGAGTTCTAGAAATCGCCGGAGCGGCTACTGTATGAAACCAATGGGGCGCAGGGCCTTAGCCGGTTCGCTTTCGTCCCATTTCGCGATCGCCAACTTCTGCCGTCCATCCACCAATGCGACCCCATACGGCGGATCGACGAACTTGAAAGTCTTCCGGAGCAGATCCACATCCAATGACGTCCCCGCCCGCAGCTTCGTGTCATGCAGAAACGCCGCCGCAAATTGCGGGACGCGCGTCGGACTCGCGACCACCCGCGTATCCTTCCAATTGAGCGTCGCCATCCGCCGCGCTGCCGCATCGCAGTGCATGCATTCGGGATCGTAAAAGAACAGGAAAATATCGCCGCTTGTCAGCACATAGGGATGCCCGTCGACGGTGATCGAAGCCGGAGCTCGAATGCCGGATGCCCGGCTGACGTTCACCGCTAGGGATACACCTGCGAACACCGCGATCGCACCCAGCGCCACCGCCGCCGTACGCCACCTGCTGACCGCTCGCGCCCATAAGCCCGCCATGGCAGCCATCGCGAGCATCACGCCATCGCCGATAAAAAAGCCCGGCCCGACGGCGCGTTTCACCAGGGGAAAACAACTGCAATCCTTCCCCGCCAGCGTGGAGTAGTTGGCTCCGATATACGCGATAAACACAACCAGCAACGCCGCGATGACCCAACTGCCCCAGCGCCGCAGCCGCGGAATCGCGATCAAAACCGCGCCGAGCATTTCTGCAATTCCGAGCGCGACCGTTCCCGGCAGAGCGAGCGCGGCGGGTACACGAAACTCCGTCAGCACTTGCGACCATTGCAACGGCTCCGCGAGTTTCCACGCCCCCGAAACGAAAAATAGGATGGCCAGCAAGATTGCGCAAACTGTGCTCGCCACGGATTTCCAGGCGGGTAAGTCCACTGCTCCACCCGCGCCCGGATAGTCGAGGCGCGCCACCGTGCTGTCTTGCATATATCCGTATTTTACCCGCCTGCGCGCGATCCGTTGAAACACCGGTGACGGACTGCCGAGGACAATATGTAATTTCGCTTCAGAACGTTACGGATTCCCCGGTTTCGCGAATGGCACACGCACCCTCAATGTAAAAGCGGGACATGTGCACCCGGATTTGTCCTTCTGCCGGGCCCGTTCATCGCACCCATTTTTTGCCAAGGAGTTCTAAACCGCATGAAGCCAGCGCTTCTATGCGCGCTGCTCGTGTTTTCGAGCGCCGCGCAGACACTCGTCGACTTGCGCACGCAGAGCAAAAGCGTGGACTTTTCGTCAGCCGCGTCGACCAAACCGTTTCAGAGCGGCACTGTTTTGCCGGCGAACTGCACCACCGGACAGATGTTCTTCAACACCAGCGCAGCGCCGGGAGCTAATGTTTTCGGCTGCTCCGCGACCAATACCTGGATTCTGCAAAGCGGATCCACAACCCTCGCGGGCGACGTAACGGGTCCCACCGGCGCCAACAGCGTCGTCCAGATTCAAGGCCGCTCCGTGTCGGCATCGGCGCCACAGGATGGGCAGACGCTCGTTTGGAGCGCTTCCGCAGCGCAATGGCAGCCGCAACCAAGCGCCGGGGGCGGGGCCGGCATGACGGCACAACTCGGCGACTTCAACGCCGTGCGCGTGAACGGAACAACACTTACGATTGGCGGGAACTGCTCCGCGCAGACCCCCTGCAACGTGCGTTTTGGCGCCGTGACGTACTCGTTTACGGCGGGCGCAACCATCAATCTCACGTCCGGCAACGGAAACGCGTTCATCTACATCGCAAACACCGGAGCACTTACCGTCGGGCACAATCTGACGCTTACCTGCAGCGGCCTGTGCTCAGCGCAAAGCGGCGTGACGAGCTTTCCCGCCGATTCCATTCCGCTCTTTACATGGCCTGCTTCGGGAGGCGCGTGGGGGTCATCGGGCCTCGATCAGCGCGCGGCTTATTCTTCGAAAGCAGTGTATGCGGGCGATGGTCTCACCTCCAGCGAACCGTCCGGCATGACCATGCTTTCGATTGACACTACCAAGGTGCCCTTGCGCGTACTTGTCCCGGCATCTTCGACGGTGGCCTGCACGGCCGGGTCTTGGGCAGCGGATCAGAACTACTTCTATATCTGTGTCAGCCAGAACCTGTGGACCCGCGTTGCGGCTTCATCGTTCTAGCGCGGGGATTCTGACATGCGACGATTAAA
>JAICMB010000693.1 GCA_025929455.1 Bryobacteraceae bacterium
CGAGGAGCCCGCCAGACGCGCGGCGTGCTTGCCGAACGCCAGCTTTACGGCGCGGGTCTCGATGCGGTCGTTCAGTTCCGTGGCAGTGCCGTGATAACTGATGTACTGCACGGCGCTGGGCGGAACGCCCCCGTCGGCGACCGCGAGCTGCATGGCGCGCGCGGGTTCCTCGCCGCATTCCTCGAGGCGCACGCGGTGAAACGCCTCGCACGTGGAACCGTAGCCGGCGACCTCGGCAAGTACCGTGGCGCCCCGCGCCAGCGCACGCTCGCGTTCTTCAAGCACGAAGAACCAGGCGCCCTCGCCGAGCACGAATCCGGCGCGGTCGCGCGAAAACGGCCGCGAGGCTTTCTCCGGACAGTCGTTCCATTTCGCGGCCAGGATGCGCATGGCGATAAAGCCGCGCAGGATCAACGGCGAGATGGGCGCGTCCGCGCCGCCCGCCACTACGGCGTCTATCCCGCCGGTCTGAATATTCCGGAAAGCGTATCCGATGGCGTCGGTGGAAGAGGTACACCCCGTCGACAGCACATGGCTGAAGCCGCGGAATCCGAACCGCATGGAGATTTCGCTCGCCAGCGTGCCGATGGTCGAGCTCGGCACCACGTACACGCTGCACTGCTTTTCATGCCCGGTGTAATAAAGACGATACTGCTCTTCCGTGAACTCCTGGCTGCCGCCGCCGGAGCCGAGCGAAACTCCGATGTTGCGCAATTCGTCGCGGGTCATGCGCGTAGGGTCGAGTCCGGCAGCCGTGATCGCTTCCCCGGCGGCGGCAACCGCGAGCGGCACCACGCGCGAGACGTGCGGCCGGTCCTTGGGCGCGATGAATTCTTTTTCATCAAAGCCGGTCACTTCGCCCGCCACGCGCACGGCAAATCCGCTGGTATCGAACCGTGTGATGCGGCGCACCCCGCTGCGCCCTGCCTTGGTAGCGTTCCAGAACGCGCGTACGCCAATGCCGTTGGGGCTTACAGCTCCCATGCCGGTGATCACGACTCTGCGTTTCATTGCGCGATAGGCACGGCCGGTGGCCGACGACATCGGCCCATTTCCCTGCCCGTTTCAGTGTAGCTTCAGCTAAACTAGTGAGTTCAAGTTAAACCCCTCGTGCAGCAAAGCCCGTGAAACCCCGAAATTGGGCCGAACGTCTCGAACTGTTGTTCCGCGCGCCGAAGCAGAGTGGATGTGGAAAGGAAACCCGTAACTGAATGATGTTGCACAGGCACGCCAGCCTGCATACCGCGTTGCCGAATACTGCAGGGTCCTGGCTGCGCGGCCTTTTCCTTTGCGGCATATCGGCCTGTCTGTTGACGGGGCAGAACGCCGCGCCCGCTCCGCAGAGCCAACCGCAGCAAACTCAGCAGCACCCGAATCAACAGCAGACGCCGCCGCCGCAAAAGCAAAAAGCTCCCGCGAACCCGTTCGAAACCGTTCCGCAAGCGACGCCCGAACAGCCGCAACTGGAGCAGCCCAAGCCCGCGCCATCCTCGGCGCCGCATCAGACCAAACCCGGCCAGCCGAGTCAAAACGTGATTGCCGCCGTCGAGTTCCGAGGCAACCGCCGTATGCCGGCCGACACCTTGCGCGCGTTGGTGAGAACGCACGCCGGCGATCAATATAACGAGGAAGCGCTGCGGCGCGATTTCTACTCCATCTGGGGCACCGGACGTTTCGACGACATTCGCCTGGAGCGCGAGCCGAGCAAAGAGGGCTGGATCATCCGTTTTGTGGTGGTGGAGCGGCCCGTCGTGCGCACCATCACGTACACCGGCAACAAATCCATCACGATCTCCGAGATTCTCGACCGTTTCAAGGAGCGCAAGGTCGGCCTCTCGGTGGAGCAGCAGTACGATCCCAATCGCGTGCAGCGCGCCACCGTAGTGCTCAAGGAATTTCTCGCCGAGCGCGGACGCCAGTACGCCAGCGTGACGCCGGAAGTGCATCGTGTGCCGCCCTCCACGGTCGAGATCAATTTCAAGATCGATGAAGGCCCTAAGGTCAAGGTCGGGAACATCGATATCGAAGGCAACAAGGCGTTCAATGACCGCGAAGTGATTCGCGCGATGAAGAACCTGCACCCCATCGGTATCCCGTACTCGATCCTGTTCGAAAATCTGTTTGCGAAAACGTACGACTCGTCCAAGCTCGAAGAAGACAAGAGCCGCATCCAGGTGTTCTATCAGGACCACGGCTATTTCACGGCGCGCGTCACCGACTCGAAAATCACGATGCGCGATGTGGGGGGAGAGGGCGCACATATCTGGTTGTTCCATCCGAACAAGCCGGGCAAGCGTGCGGACGTCCAGGTCGTAATTGAGGAAGGCCGCAAGTATCGCCTGAACCACATCACGTACTCGGGCGTGAAGTTTTTCCGCACGCCGGAAGCGCTGACGCAC
>JAICMB010000608.1 GCA_025929455.1 Bryobacteraceae bacterium
CAGGCGCGCTACCGCGACGCACGGCCTTTCTTGCAGGAAGCATACGAATCGGCTCGCAAGCTCGGCGAAGACACACTCGTCTTCGCGGATTGTGAGGCGAACCTCGGAAGTCTCTACCGGCTGGAGGGCAATATCGCGCGAGCGGAGCCGCTGCTACGGCGGGCCGCGCTCATTTATGACAGGGCAGATGACCCTCGCGCGGCGGGCGCGCATGCCGGCCTCGCGCTATGCCTGGTCGCAGATGGAAAGGCCGGTCTCGCGGTAACGGAAGCAAAGCTGGCGCTCGAGGTTGCGAGACAGAGATACGGCCCGGAACACTGGTACACCGCGGAAGTCGAAACGACGCTCGCGGTCGCCTCCGCGCGCGACCACCGGTTCGACGCGGCATCTGTTCTGCTGCATCATGCTGAAGACATTTTGGGACGGACCTTCGGCGCGTCGGACGCGCGGACGGCCGAGGTACGGCAGGAACTGCGCGACCTCGATCATGTGGAGGCGGTTGCACTGAAGCACAAGAAGAGGTAGAGAGTAGCCGGAAAGAGTGGCCGCCGCAGCGTGCGATCATCCAGGTATGCGGGAAACATTGCCGCCGCTGCGGTTAGGCCTGGACTTCATGCCATCTCCGGATCCGGAACGGCCAGGTCTGCTGATCCGCGATCCCATGCAGTTCTCCGGCACGGTGCTGTTGATCCCGCCGCCACTAGTGCAGTGTCTGGCTTGTTTCGACGGCGAGCAGACCGAGCTGGAGTTGCGCTCGATGCTGGTGCAAGTCACCGGCGAAATACAGGTCGGCGCGATCGAGAAGCAGCTTTTCGACGCGCTCGACGAAGCCGGCTTCCTTGAGACGGAAGGTTTTGAGCGCATGCGGCAGGCTCGTATGAAAGAGTTCGCGGAGGCCGATCGGCGCGAAGCTTCGCACGCCGGGTCGGCGTATCCGGAGGATCTCGACGGCGCGCGCCAGCAATTCGCGGAGTTTATGCAGGGCGCCGAGCCCTGCACGGAAGATTCGCTCATCGGCATCGCATCGCCGCACGTCAGTCCGTTCGCCGGATGGGAGTCGTACCGCGACGCGTACGCGGCGTTGCGCCCGGAGTATCGCGACCGTACGTTCATCATCCTGGGCACGTCGCACTACGGCGAGCCGGATAAATTCGGACTCACTCGCAAGCCGTTTCAAACGCCATTCGGCGATACGCGAAATGCAACGGATCTCGTTGACGAACTCGAACGCGCGGCGCCGGATGCGGTGCGCCTCGAAGACTACTGCCACGCGGTGGAGCACTCTATCGAGTTCCAGGTTTTGTTTTTGCAGCACCTCTATGGGGCGGACGTGCGCATTCTGCCGATACTATGCGGCGCTTTCGCGCGCAGCATCTATCGCGGGGGCAAGCCTGAAGACCACGAACCGACGGAACGGTTTTTCGATGCGCTCGGCAACATGGCCGCGCGGCGCGGCCGCGAACTGCTCTTCGTGCTCGGGGTCGATATGGCGCACATGGGCCGGCGCTACGGCGACCCGCTCAGCGCGCGCGCCGAGCAGGGCGAAATGCTCCTGGTCGGCGGGCGCGACCGCGCGCGTATCGACCAGGTCGCGAGCGGCAACGCGGATGGGTTCTGGGACCTGGTGCAGGAGAACCGCGACGATCTGAAGTGGTGCGGATCGGCGCCGCTGTACACGTTCATGAAAGCCGTGCCGCACGCACGCGGCACGCTGCGGCGGTACCAGCAGTGGAACATCGATGAACAGAGCGTTGTTAGTTTTGGCGCGCTGGCGTTTCGGTAGGGACGTGTCCCAGTCTCATTTCGGAATGACATCGTGCGGCAGCGGACGAGGCGGGTTTGGAAACCAGCCGCAGGCTGAAAGCCTGCCCCACAGCCGGCAAGACCGGCCGTCCTACTGATATCTGCGGCTGCGCGTTCGGCTAGGGACCTTGGCACCAGTACCCGGGCCGCGCGCGGACATCGAAGTCACCGGGCCGCGTGATGCGGACTTCAAGGTGGTGATAGCCGGGCGCGGCGCTCTCTTCGGGCGTGAAGCTAAGAACATATTGAGTGTGCAACTCGCGGCCGAGGTGAATGATGGCGGCTTCGAGCTGCTTTTGCCGGGCGAAGGGGAGAGTCTCTCCTCCAGTGATACTGGTGAGCACGCGCGTGGTGTTGGTTTTGTGCAAGCGTGCGAGTTCGCCGATGGCGGCCTTGAGGTCGACGCGCTGCTCGGGCGGCGGGACGGGAGGGTTCCTTCGGGTTGGCGCCGAACCGTCGCGCGTGTGGTGGACGTCGCTCGGAAGCAGGACTTTCGGCGCCTCCGGGTGCGTGACCGGAGCCTTCGAATTGAACGCGGCTTTTACCGCGGAATACGTCGCGGCGTAGATGGTCACGCCGGCGGTTTGCGCGGCAGTTACGACGCTGCCGAGATCGGTTTCGCTGTCGCGGTCGCGCGATTCGGAGATCAGTAGAATCACGCGGCGAGCGTTGGGGTGCGCCTGGAGACGCTCGATGGATTGGTACAGCGCATCGAGCATGCGCGCGTGTTTCTCTTCTCCGGGTTCGATGCCGTCGATGGCGCGTGTGAAGGCGCCGGGGTCTTTGGTGCAGTCCGCGAGCCAATCGATGCGCTCGGAGAAGGATACGACTGCGGCGCAGCCGGGTTCGCCTGTGACGAGCGGGTGGATCATGGCGCCGATCTTGCGGACTTTCTCGAGGACGGGGATCGAGATGCCGGAGGACTGTACGGCAAGGACGAGGGCGACGGGGGCGAGGCCTGTGGCCAGTGTGTCGACGGCGATAGGCCGTGGTTTGCCGTCGTCAAGGAGGACGAAGTCGGAGGGTTGCAGGTCTTCGACGAGGCGGCCGCCGC